>VSNK01000028.1:0-11818 GCA_009774255.1 Faecalicatena sp. | reverse complement strand
ACAGGATCTTCCCCGTAGCCCCGGTAGCCCGCTTCCCTGCGGACAGGATC
This sequence comes from Faecalicatena sp., assembly GCA_009774255.1. Taxonomy (GTDB): domain Bacteria; phylum Bacillota; class Clostridia; order Lachnospirales; family Lachnospiraceae; genus Schaedlerella. The sequence continues at coordinate 11,768 of VSNK01000028.1, read as the reverse complement.
TTCCCCGTAGCCACGGTAGCCCGCTTCCCTGCGGACATCATTTTCTCCGTAGCCGCCGTAGCTTCCCCCATAGTATGCTCCGTATCTTTCCGTCATAATGCGGCCACCTCCGCCATGCGTTTTGCCCAGATCGGGTAAAAGTCTGGTTTGAAGTGGACTCCGTCCTCCTCATAATACCGGTCAGACACCAGCTCCGTATTTTCCACATAGGCAATCTGCTGCTTATCACACATCTCCCGCAGCGCTTCATTATATACATCCAGCTGCTCAAATGCCGGTTCCTTTTCCTTTTCCTGCCGCGACACCGGGAAAATGGAATTGATAAAGATCTTTGTATTCGGCACCTCTTTCTGTATCTCCTTGATCACGGACTTATAATTTTCGATAAAAGTATCCGTGTCTCCCTTGGTAGAAAGAATGTCGTTCATGCCATACGACAGAAACACAGTCTGAGGATTGATCTCCTTCAGCTTCTTGATCTGATCCTCCGTCCCTTCCAGTCCGACTCCAATCTCCGCCACAACACTGGACGCATTCAAAATATCATACTCCGCAAAGCCTGCGGTGATGGAATCTCCCATGACCACCGCGCTGGTAAATATTTCCTTGATGCTGCGGGTATCCTCCGCTTCCGCCTCTTTCTTCTCCTGCTCCTCCAGATTCTGTATCTTCGTCTCGATCGCCGTCACTTCCGCCGCTTCCGCCTGTTCTATGATCTGCAGCCCTTCCGAGGTATCCACTTTTTTCCTCGTCATACCCCCGATCAACTCCGCCGCTATGATCACTACGATCAGCAGTCCCGCAAAGGAGAGGCCTGCAATCACCATAATTCTTTTCTTTTTATTATCCAAAGTTCTTTTTCATACCTTTCTCTTCTTACGTAACCAATTGTTACTATTTTCGGTGCCGTGCACTCGCTGCACGGCATCCGGCCAATACAGTGATGGGCTGGTTGCGTTACAGTTTGCGGCCGGTTAGGCCGTGAACTGTAACTATAATACGTTTTTTAACATAAAAAGTCAACGCCTGTAGTTCACTCTCTGCGTTTTTTGTGATAGAATGGTTTCAGTTCACTCCTGGGCCGTGCACCACGCTGCACGGTCACAGGCCAGTATGTATTGGGGCTGGAATCCGGCCTCTTGCCGTAAGGCAACTTTAAATAGGCCGGATTCGTTACAGTTCGCTGGCCAGTGAACTGTAACATAGAATGGATATCATGCTTTCCCCTGCCGGACACCCCTGTGCAAGCGGCGGAGCCAATAAATAATACAATTCCAAACGATCGGAGGAAAAAATATTGATCGCACTGAAACTGAAAAATACCAAAAATTTCATGTCGCACCTGCTGTTGTCAGATACCTTTGACCACTTTTTATTTATCGAGGGGGAGATCGTCACCTTCAATACCTTTACCATAGACGGCTACCTCCGAAAAGACTTCTACGGCGCTGACCCGGAAGACATTCCGGCAGGCGATTATTCCTCCTGGAAGCAGCTGCGGGAATTGTGCTTCTCCATCATCAAAGGAAAGCGTACCCCCTTAAGCTTCCGTTTTGTATTCAGCCTTTCCCCGGAGAATATCGCGAAGCTGATCGACCGGAAGGGGCTGGATTTTCAATCCTCCGATGTCCAGGGGCTGTATCTCAACATCCGGTTTGACGGCACTTCCCTCCAATGCGTCACCGGAACCTCCCTGAAAACATTTTCCATGGACAAATCCCTGGAAAAAGAGTGGGATTCCATGGTTCCCAGGTTCTTTGACAAAAAAGGACTCGCCTTTGAGCCCGAAGCTTGTTGACGGTTACTGGTCACACCCTGACCGTGTGCTCACAGTAACTGTTGACGGACTGCAGCCGTACAGTTGGATAATTTTTTAACAATTTTCAAAAAATTAGGAATTTTTATTGATTTTATTGCTTTATTATGTATAATATGATATTGAAAGTTAATGTCTGCAGCCGCAGGCAAATAGTGAAGAAGAGAGGTAAAATGAAGATGGCAGAACTCAATTTAAGCAAGTACGGCATTACCGGAACTACGGAAATTGTACACAATCCTTCTTTTGAAATGTTATTCGAAGAAGAAACAAAACCTGGTCTGGAAGGTTATGAAAAAGGACAGGTCAGTGAACTTGGGGCAGTCAATGTAATGACAGGTATCTATACCGGCCGTTCACCGAAAGACAAGTTCATCGTAATGGACGAGAATTCAAAGGATACCGTATGGTGGACTTCCGATGAATACAAGAATGACAACCATCCGGCTTCCGAGGAGACATGGGCCGTAGTAAAGGATCTTGCTCTGAAAGAGCTTTCCGGAAAAAGACTCTTTGTTGTAGACGCATTCTGCGGAACCAATGCAGATACCCGTATGGCAATCCGTTTTATCATGGAAGTTGCATGGCAGGCTCACTTTGTAAAGAATATGTTCATCCAGCCGACAGACGAAGAACTGGAAAACTTTGAGCCTGATTTTGTTGTTTACAACGCTTCTAAGGCAAAAGTAGAGAATTATAAAGAGTTAGGCCTGAATTCAGAAACAGCAGCTATTTTCAATATCACAAGCCGTGAGCAGGTTATCCTTAACACATGGTACGGCGGTGAGATGAAGAAAGGTATGTTCTCCATGATGAATTACTATCTGCCTCTGAAGGGCATCGCTTCCATGCACTGCTCAGCAAATACAGATATGAACGGGGAAAATACCGCGATCTTCTTCGGACTTTCCGGAACAGGCAAGACAACTCTTTCCACCGATCCGAAGCGTCTTCTCATCGGTGATGACGAGCACGGCTGGGATGACAACGGTGTCTTCAACTTTGAGGGCGGCTGCTACGCGAAGGTTATCAACCTGGACAAGGAATCTGAGCCGGATATCTACAACGCGATCAAGCGCAACGCTCTTCTTGAGAACGTAACGCTGGATGAGAACGGCAAGATTGATTTCGCGGATAAGAGCGTGACAGAGAATACACGTGTATCCTATCCGATCGACCACATTGAGAAGATCGTGCGTCCGGTATCCGCAGCTCCTGCAGCGAAGGAAGTCATCTTCCTGTCCGCAGATGCGTTCGGCGTGCTTCCTCCGGTATCCATCCTGACTCCGGAACAGACACAGTACTACTTCCTGTCAGGCTTTACCGCAAAGCTTGCCGGAACAGAGCGCGGCATCACAGAGCCGACACCGACCTTCTCCGCATGCTTCGGACAGGCTTTCCTGGAACTGCATCCGACGAAGTACGGCGAAGAGCTGGTAAAGAGAATGGAAGCAAACGGTGCAAAGGCATACCTGGTAAATACCGGATGGAACGGCACAGGCAAGCGTATCACCATTAAGGATACCCGCGGTATCATCGACGCGATCCTCAACGGCGATATCCTCAACGCACCGACAAAGAAGATCCCATACTTCAACTTGGAAGTTCCGACAGAGCTTCCGGGCGTAGATTCCGGTATCCTTGATCCGCGCGACACCTATGCGGATGCTGCTGAGTGGGAGACTAAGGCAAAGGATCTGGCACAGAGATTCATCAAGAACTTTACAAAATACGAAGGCAACGAAGCTGGAAAAGCTCTGGTTTCCGCTGGTCCCCAGTTATAAATCCCGGTCATGTTTACACACCGCGGTACGCAAAAGAAGTACTGATTTATATCAGTACTTCTTTTATTTTCAGAAATATTTATTATTTAACTTTGTTGTATAGACCATATACCATACCAGCACGGCAAGAAAAACCGCCAGCCCGGTATAGTCCAGAACCGGAATCGGCGTGACAAAGCAGTGAATCATATCTATCACTCCATACACTGTTGCCGTGATTCCAAAAAGCAGCACCGCCGGCAGCGCTTTTTTCACAAATGCCTCTTTATCCTTGCACATATATTCCATATGCCTCTTTCCAAGAAGCAGAGTCTCATTGATATGCCCGTCCCTTCTCATCTGTACATAGGCATACAGTCCATAGAGCCCACAGCCAAAAGCCATAATACTGATAAAACCAAAAACACTGTCATCCATTGTCCTTTCATTCCTTTCCTCAGTCAAAAAAACATATAAACCAAATCATCCAAGCCCATTGAAAAGTCGCCTGACGGCGAGGGGCTGGTTGCCGGCAACCGCTATTTTACTGGCCGGATGCCTTGCAGCAGGGTGCAAGGCACCGTGAATAGTAACTTAAGTGTAGCAGATGCATCAAAAAATTGCAATCAGCGTTTACTTTTTTCCCCCGGCATATTATGATATTTATAAAAAACAGCTTTAAGGAGGACATCCATGGAAATCGAACGTAAGTATTTAATTGAGCGGTCAAATATCCCTTTTGACCCCACCGACTACCCCTGCCGTCGGATTGAGCAGGGATACCTGTGTACGGAGCCTGTCGTAAGGATCCGGCGTGACAATGACGATTATTACCTGACCTACAAGTCAAAAGGCCTTCTGACCCGGGAAGAATACAATCTCCCTCTCACCCGGGAGGCTTACACCCACATGAAGGAAAAGGTAGACGGTCATCTGATCACCAAGAACCGTTATGTCATCCCCCTGGAAAACGGCCTGAATATTGAACTGGACTTTTTCTCCGGTTTTCTGGACGGCATGATCTTTGCAGAGGTAGAATTTCCGGATGAGACCACCGCAAACACATTTCAGCCCCCAAGCTGGTTCGGAGAAGATGTCACCTGCTCCTCCCGATACCAGAACAGCACGTTAAGCCAATTGTAAATCTTATTTTTTTGCTTCATTTTGTTTGCATTGTTATAACTATATTCGTTTCGTCGCACAATTACTTGTATATGAAAATACTTGGTATAATTGAGATGATTTTTATAGCGTTGTTCATTTCCCAGAGCATTCTCGAAAACTCTTTGTATCCAGATTTGTGAGATGATTTTTTGTCAGGAGTGCACAAATTTATGAGGCGTACGTGGAGCGTACGTTGATTAAATTTGGGGGCTCCTGGCGGAAAATCAGCCGCAAAGATGGGTGCAAGGGAGTTTCCGAGAGTGCTCTCCCATATACGGAGGTGCAAAGTGGCGAATATACAGCTTACATCCAATTTAAAAAGATATCGGGAAGCTCACAATCTAACCCAGAAGGTATTGGCTGCAAAGCTCAATATTTCCCGCCAGGCATACTCCAACTATGAAACTGGAAAGAGAGACCCTGATCTTGATCTGCTGACAAAGCTGTGCGATGTATATTCCATCTCGCTCGATCAGCTGGTACGGGGTTCTTTTTCCCACGATGAATGCAGGGAGGCCAGGGAGCCCTATCATATGTGCCACAGAAAAGACTCTGACGATGTTATTTATCTGACAGATGAAGAGATCCAGTTCGTGTTAGAATACCGCGACGCAGAATGGGAACGTCAGCATCTCGTGGCGTATGTGTTGAATCATATGACTCACAAAGGCAGGTGAATTTTCACCTGCCCGTTTTCGCACTTTATACGACTGCTTCTATGATTCGCGATTCTCTTTCCATTCCTCCGAAGCCAGAAATCGGTTATACAGGCGTGTCTCAAAAATGCGGTTCGCAATCACTACCGTAGCATTTTCACGTTTTGCAAAACCAAACAAGATTGCTATGTCAATCTCTTCCAAATCCGGATTATATACAATTTTTTCTCCGTTAAACAACAGCTTACTGATCACACGCTCTAGCTCCGGGTAGTCTTCCAATTTATGGTTCAGCGAATCAAATAAAGAATTTTTTTCCAGAAGTAATATTCTGACTGCCATAAGAAATCCCTCTCTGCTCCATGCTTCAGAACGATTTTTGAACTCATCCGTTCCCTCCAGTTCTTCATCCATAATTTTACACAACCGACATACAAGAAATGGATATCCCGATGTTTCCTCATAAATCATCCCCGCCATTTTATCAACATCCATCCCTGTATTTTCATCTGACTCATACTCCTGCAGCATTCTTCCTATCTCATCTTTCGAAAAGCTCATATCCAGATTAAAATCCACAGCAATATTCCAGGGACTGTTCATCTTATGTTCTTCTTCCGGTCTCAGCTTTCTTTTCAAATTCTTCACATCGTAGACACCTGCCAGTATCACTGAATGAAATGCCGCAGTTCCCTTTCGTTCTCGCTGCAGATAATAATTCCGCAACTGGGATAAAAAATCGAAAAAGACCTGATTATTTGCAGCACTGTCAATCTCATCAATCATTAGGACAATTGGTTTATCAGACTGTTCACATATAGCCATCAAATATCGAAAAAGCTGCATCAAATAAAATGCTTCCGGCTGTTTTATCATTTTCTCCAGTTCTTTTACCGTATGCTCCTGAGCATCTGATTTTACTTTGCATTCCGTATAAAATTCATCTAAAAAACATACGGCAAATGCGCGTGAAAACGAATTTTCATTCTCATACATCGCACTTCCTATCATCTGAAAATCCAAAAATATTACCAAATATTCATCTCTCAGGAAATCTGCCAATGCGGCAAGTGTTGTGGTCTTTCCATACTGTCTTGCACGAGTAATCGCATAATATTTCCCCTCATTCACCATTCTCTTCATTTGTTTCAGTCTACTGTCTAAATTTACCATATAGTGCTTTTTCGGCACACACAACCCCGTAGTATTAAATTCCTTTCGCATCATCATCTCTCCATTTCGGACAATTGTCAGCCATTCCGTTTACGATACACGGCAAAATCCTGTTTTTACATCTCCGTATTATCCATTGGTATCTGCTCAGTACCCTCGCAGATACGCCGCAATCCCATGAAAATTGGCTTCGCCAATGGGGATTGCTCTCGCAGTCTCTACGTTTTCGTACGGATAGCGCAGTAAATGCGCTATCCTGTGCTGAGTAGTTACATCCATTGTACTACATTTTACCTGAAAATGCTAAAAAAGGGGCTAAAAAAGATGAAAATACATTGACACTGCCCTGAAAGAAGTTTACATTATTATAGAAACGGATCTTTTCAGAGGGGAGTATACCAATGAGAACCAAAGCATTTAAGGCCGCACTGCCTTATACAATACCAATTTGTATAGGCTTTCTTTTTTTGGGAATGTCCTATGGATTTCTCATGAGGAGCAAAGGGTTTTCCTTTGTTTATCCTTTAGTAATGAGCATGTTCATTTTTGCCGGTTCCATGGAATTTGTCACCGTGGAGCTGTTATTATCAGCCTTCCATCCGTTGCATGCCTTTTTTCTGGCACTGATGGTCAATGCCCGGCATCTGTTCTACGGCATATCCATGCTGGAAAAATATAAAAATACGGGCTGGAAAAAACCATACCTGATCTTTGGTATGTGCGATGAATCGTTTACCATCAACTGTACCGTGACACCTCCTCCAGATGTAGACAAAGGGTGGTTTATGTTGTTCGTAACGCTGCTCAATCAGATCTACTGGGTATCAGGCGCTGCCCTGGGCGCCCTTTTGGGATATGTCATTCACTTTGATACCACAGGCATTGAGTTTGTTATGACGGCGCTGTTCGTTGTCATGTTCATCAATCAGTGGGAAGAATCCAAAGACCATCGCCCGGCTCTTACAGGGCTTGGCTGTTCCCTGCTCTGTCTGCTGATATTCGGAAGCGGGAATTTTATACTGCCTGCTATGGCTTTGATTATTCTGTGCTTTTGCATGGATAAGAGAAAAAAAGATAAGGAGGCGGTACAATGACAACCGCACAAAGTATTCTGACCATTGCCGCGGTCGTTCTGGGTACTATGGTGACAAGATTTCTCCCCTTTATTATTTTTCCCGAAGGCAGGACCCCGCCGTCTTATATCACCTATTTAGGAACCGTCCTGCCCTATGCGGTGATCGGGCTGCTGGTGGTTTACTGCCTGAAGGATGCACCAACCGGCGGACATTTCGCCATCCCGGAGCTGATCGCCATCGTGTTTATTGCCGTACTCCACAAATGGAAAAAGAACACGCTGCTGAGCATTGGAGCCGGAACTGTGCTGTATATGTTTCTGGTTCAGACCTGTTTTCGGTAGACGCTTACAAACGATTTTTGTTCGAAAAAGATTCCAGCTATGCGGTCGGATGCTCCAAGGAGCAGCCGACCCACTTATCCGTTGTATTTTATCCCGACCGGAAACTGTAAATGTTTACTCAATTATTTATTCTACATACAAGGAGGATTTCATTTTGGAAAAGAAATTATCAAGAGAAGATGCATGGAAACTGTTGACAGATTACACGAAGACACCTGCGCTGCAGACTCACGCCCTGGCTGTTGAGGCAGTCATGAGACATTTCGCGCGTCTGAATGGAGAAGATGAAGAGATCTGGGGTGCGGCCGGACTGCTGCATGATCTGGACTACGAGCAATTCCCGGAGGAGCATTGCATAAAAGCCGTCGAGATCATGCGGGAACATGAGATTGATGAGGTCTATATCCGTGCCATGAGCTGCCATGGCTATGGAATCTGTACAGACACAAAGCCGGAAAGCCAGATGGAAAAGGTGTTATTTACGATCGACGAGCTGACTGGCCTGATCAATGCCGCATGCCTGATGCGTCCCTCGAAAAGTGTACTGGATCTTGAGGTGAAATCTGTGAAGAAAAAATTTAAAGATAAACGCTTTGCCGCAGGCGTGGACCGCGATATCATCCGCAAAGGCTGTGAAATGCTGGGAATGGAGCTGGACGATGTCATCCGCGAAACGATTGAGGGCATGAAAGAAAAAGCGGAGGAAATCGGGCTGAAGGGGAATTTATAGCTTCCTGCGGTACTGCGTATTCCGAATAAAAAAGTGTGCGTCCCCCGGAGGGTTGTTCTTCTATAGGAAAATTCAGCGGAAAAACCGCGTGTGTCAGGGAAAACTGCCTGTAAACCAAGACTTAGGAGTTGTAGAAAAATAAGTGATACAGATTGCGCAGGATATTTCTCCGGATGTGCAGGTCAAAAAACGCAGTTCTACACTCCGTTTCGGTCCTTGCTGAACAAGCGTCACTGGCGCTTAGCAACGTAGTGGGCCTTGCCCTAAGGGGGACCATGCGTAGCATGGTGGATTCCTTACGGCCATCGTCGAGGCTTTTTGACCTGTGCAGCCGGAGAAATAGACAAGCCAAGATGTGTCAGTTATTTTTCTACAACTCCTTATCTGTTCCACGATAGCCTGCTGCTCTGGCTAAACCAGTATAGCACAGATTAATCAGAAACACACACTCTATTTGCTGGTTTTTGAAAAATTCTCCTGTAGCTGACCTCAAAAAATTCAGTGTCAGAAGATTCCGCCCATTTTAAGTCGCCTTCGGCGGTCCTAAGCGCCAGCGCCGCTTGTTTAGGACGGACCGGAACGGAGTGTAGACGGGCTGGTTGCCTGAAACCGCTATTTTACAGGCCGTATGCCCTGCAGCAGGGTTCCAGGCACCGTGAACTGTAACACTACAATTTACATACATGCAGAAAAAATGAAAAAAAACTGGATTTTTCCGCAGAATTGTATATAATATAGATAGAGGTGCATGAGTCCTCTATATTGAAATGTTCTTTCGCACTTGCAAAAGTGTTTTTTGGCCGACGAGGCCGTATCAGACAGGATAATTTGACCGACGAGGTCACTCTGGTTAGCCAGAGCAGGGTACGGTTAGCGCCGTACCCTTATTTTTTACCTATATTACTAAGGAGACAGACATAATTGAAAGAGTATCTTAAGGCACAAAACAAAACCAATGAAATAATCGTTGGAAACGCAGTCAATTCCGATGAATTGAATCGCTTTTCAAAATCTGACTTTCGTTGGGCCGATAATAGAAAAAAAGCTTTCCAACATAGATCTGTAAAGAAAGGTGAGATTTATCAATTCGAGTTTGGCAAGAACTATATTCCTGAGATGTCCTATGAGCATCGAGGTCTTATAATAGGTGTCAAACAGAAACTTCTTTATGTGCTGCCTATATTCTCCTACGATCCACACAAACATCCGGATGTTTACCATCCATTGGATTTTCCAACATCCAAAAGCGACATGTTCCTTTTGAAAAGTAGAGAATTTTCGCTTATATCACATGACTCTGTTCTGAAACTCAATGATATCAGAACAGTAAGTATAAATAGGATCCTATACCAACAGTCCGGTCGGATTAATCCGACATCTGATACATATAAGCAAATTGAGTCTCTGGTTTTAAGAAAATACTTTCCAAATTTCTTTCATGATTTTGAGCAGAACAATAAAACCATAGAATCATTAAATGGTCAGCTCAAAACAATCACCGATGAAAAGAGTAGTCTGGAAAGCGAAAATGAAAAACTCAAGACTGAAATTATCTCCTTAAAAGAACAAATAAAAGCGTAAGCGCCTCAAAAGATGGCGTAGTGCATTTCCCATCCATTCCTGTTATACTGATAGAAATCACATAACGAAAGGAGTGAAACCCGAATGGGAAATGGAAAACAGAAACCAGCTATTGCGTTCGCGGAGGTATCCCGTCCTGTGTCGCCGAGGGAGTAGCCGAAGGGCTGGATTCCCGTCCCATCACTGTATTGGCCGGCTGCCTTGCAGCTGAGTGCAAGGCACCGTGTGAACAGTAACCGCAACCGGGCAGAGGAAATCATAAAAAGTGAGATGATTTATTTGTAGATATATGGTAGAATTATTTCAAATGATAAATCACAATTTGTTTGTGGAGGCAAGTATCATGAAATTCAAGGTCGCAGTTTTGCAGATGAAATCATTGAACCGACAGTATAAGGAGAATACGGAAATTGTTATCGGCATGATGAAGGAAGCTGCAGAAAACCGTGCTGATATTCTTCTGTTACCGGAAGCGTTTCTAACAGGATATGCGATGCCAATAAACAACGAAGAGGCGCTTTCGGAGCAGAACTCTTATCTCGAACAAATCTGTGCTGCAGCTTCAAAACTGCGTATAGGGGTGGTTGTAACAGCCCTCACAAAGGGACAGAAAAAGCCGCGAAACTCGGCATATGTTGTTGACAAGAACGGCGTTGTGCTACTAAAATATTCCAAGGTTCATACCTGTGATTTTGCCGAGGAATCCTGCCTTGAAAGCGGAACTGCCTTTGAAGTATGTACATTTCACGGGATACGTATTGGCATTATGGTCTGCTATGACCGTGAATATCCCGAAAGCGCAAGAATCCTGATGATGAAAGGGGCAGAAATCATTCTTGTTCCGAATGATTGTGGAGCCATGCAACCGAGATTGTGTGCCTTGTCAACAAGGGCCTATGAAAATATGGTAGGTGTTGCCATGGCGAATCCAAATGGCGAAAATGCTGGTAATTCTTGTGCATTCAGCCCGATTTGCTGGGATAAAAACGGTAATTGTGTGGATAATGTTCTCCTGATGGCGGATGCCGTAACCGAGGGATTGTTCTACGCAGAGTTTGATATGGATGCAATCCGCAGTTATCGTGAAAATGAAATGATGGGAAATACTTTCCGAAAAGTAAAAGCATATGATTTACTGTTGAGTGAAAAAATCGAATATCCCTTTATACGATAAATTCCAATCGGTTGGGACTTTACAAAATCTACGCAAAGCAACGGTATACTTGTGTAAATCGTGTCTTACTTATTTGAATGAGGAAAATCATATGGAACTTAAATTTGAATGGGACGAGGAAAAAGACCGTATCAACCGCCAAAAACACGGCCTCTCTTTTGAAACGGCTTCATACGTTTTTCGTGATGAATATTATATAGAGATGTATGATTTCGAACATAGTATGGAAGAAGACCGTTATATTGCAATCGGTATGGTTGGCGATTTATTGTTTGTTGTATTTACCGAGCGAGG
>VSNK01000279.1 GCA_009774255.1 Faecalicatena sp. | reverse complement strand
ATCGTCGAGGCTTTTTGACCTGTGCAGCCGGAGAAATAGACAAGCCAAGATGTGTCAGTTATTTTTCTACAACTCCTAACAGGCCATGAATTGTAATCACGTCAGGAACAGGGAGGTCCTATCCTATGATGACAGTAAAGGAACTTTCAAAACGAACCGGGATCAGCGCGCGGACGCTTCATTACTACGACGAGATCGGATTATTTGTGCCGACGGAAAAAAGTGAGGCGGGATACCGGCTTTATGACGAACAGGCTCTGGAAAGGCTGCAGCAGATCCTGTTTTTCCGTGAATTTGATATTCCCCTGAAGAAGATCAAGGCCGTGATGGACAATCCTGCTCTTGACAGAAATGCAATTTTGCAGATGCAAAAAGATATGCTGACCGCGAAGAAGGAGCGCTTAGAGCGCCTGATCGCCAGCATTGACGACATACTGAAGGGAGAGAATCAAATGGATTTTACAGTCTTTAACGAAGCAGAGATTGCGGAAATGTTTCAGGTCATGTTCGGGCATATGCCCGCGGAAATGAGGGATGCCGCCATCAGCGAATTCGGAAGTGAAGAGCAGTGGAAAAAGCACTATATGGAGGTGGTTTCCTCCGAGAAAATGCAAAAGCAATACGCGAAAATGGTGGAGTGGTACGGAGGCAAAGACGCCTTCCTGGATGTAGTGAACCATCCCTTAAGTCAGGAGGTGGCGGAAAGCTACGCCAGGCGGGAACAGGATATCCGCCGGAAATTGATCGCCCGGCGCGGCTGTGATATCCGCTCCATGGAAATCCGGGAAATCATAGGAGAATACGGATTTGTGATGAAGCAGCTTACACAGATGAAGGAGGAAAAGATCTGTATGCTGCAGCTCGCCCGGACCTACCGCAGCGAACAACAGATCCGCAGCGCAGTTGACAAGGAATATGGGGAGGGCGCCTCCGAGTTCTTTGCGCAGGCGATTGAAGCGTTTTACATGTAAGGAGTTGTATCTGTATCAGTTATTTTTCTACAACTCCTAATCACATAAGAGCAGGCGGCCAATGGCCGCCGCTCCTGTCCTGTCACCCTACTTATCGATTCGCAACAATCGGAAATATAATCCGTATTTCAAACCCTTTCCCCCATTCTGAATCCACATCCATGGACAGATTCAGTTCCTTTGCCATCTCTTTAGCAAGATACAGACCCATACCGGTAGCTTTTTTTCTGCCTTCGCCCGAATCTCCGGTAAATCCTTTTTCAAAGATATAAGGCAGGTCGCAGCTTCGCACCCCCATACCGTTGTCCCGGATCCTCAGCACATGGCAGGCTTCCCCCTCATAAAATGTAAAAGAAATTTCCGGCTCTTTACCGCAATATTTCACGGAATTGCTGATGATCTGCCGCAGAAGGAAACGCAGCCCTCTCCGGTCGGAACAGACCGTCTGCTCTGTCATACCGTCCTGTACCTGGAATTGCTTTTCCTCCAGCAGCGGCTTATAATCCTCCAGCACTTCCTCCACGCATTCGCGGACAGAAATATGTTCGAGCAGGTAATCCTTCCTCGCTCCTTTCAGCCGTGCATAAAATAGCATCTGGTCAACAGACTCCTGCAGGCGGCTTCGGATATAGTCCAGCCTATAGCTTACTGTTTCAGACAGTTCTCCCCTGCGGTTGTCCAGAAGTAATGTCAGTAAAGAAAGCGGTGTTTTGATTTCATGTGCCCATGACTCCACATATTCCTCATAATCGTTCATCTGCTCCTGCAGCCCGGTATACGCATTCTGCTGCCCGCGCAGATGCCTGCCCAGCAGACGGATGGCTTCCCCCTGTACCGGAACCACAGCCTTGAGCAGCCGTTCCTCATGGTATTCATCGGGAGTATCCAGGAAATCATAAAATATCTGTTCCCTTTTTTGTTCCAAATGGATCAGCACACAGCATATTGCCGAGAACATCAGGATCACAGCCAGTAAAATCACAGCCGCCATTGCATAAAATGCATCCATATCTGCCGCCCACAGCAGTACCGCGTAAAATATGTTCACTCCAAACAGGAGCAAAAGCCAGGGAATATATTGCCGTATCGCCTGCAGTCTATGCCTCATGATTTTCCTCCTCCGTAAAGCGATAACCCTGGCCGCGCACGGTCACGATTTGCCGGTACATCCTCAGTCCTGCCAGTGTTTTTTTGAGCCGTGTCAGATTGACCTGAAGGGCATTTTCATCAATAAACTCCGTAGTGCCCCAGATTGCCATGCATAGTTCTTCTTTGGAAACGATTTCCTCTCCATGAAGCAGAAAAACTTCCAGAATTTTTCCCTGATTCTTCGGCAGGATCACGGAACTGTTGTGGATATACAGTGTATAGGTCTGACGGTCCAGCAGGCATCCCGGGCCTTCCAGAAGATTTGACCGGCCTTCATAGCGCTTCAATACGTTGGAAATGCGTGCCAGCAATCTTTCTTTCCTGCAGGGTTTTATCAAATACTCATCAGCCCCCAGATTCAGCGCATGAAGTTCGTCCTGAAGCTGGTCACGCGAAGTCAGTACAAGAACCGGAATGCTGCTTTTTAGTTTGATCTCCCGGCAGATCTGAAATCCGCTGCTTCCAGGCAGATTTAGATCCAACAGCACCAGATCCGGCGAGATCTTCAGAAGCGTCCCGGCCGCATCTCCAAATTCACCGATCTCCTCAACCTCGTAATCCGCTTTGTGCAGAATGTCAGATAACTCTTCCCTCATAAAAAGCTCATCTTCTACAATTGCAATCCGTTTCATGGGTGTTTCCTCCTCTGGCTATGTTTTAGGAACTACTCATTCTTCCCGTTCCATCTCCATCAGTGTAAGCAGATAGCGATCGCTGTAATGCTTCACTGCGGCGATATAACTATATTCTAACACACACAGACCTAAAATCAAAACCATAGAAAGCATTGTCATCTGTAAAAAATTTTCCTTTGCATCCGCAGATAGAAGCCCGGTAAGCAATGCACGGACTCCAAAAACACTGCTGCATGCGGCAACTGCCGTCGGAATCCCAAAATACCAGTTGATCTGTCTTCTGGCGGTCCCGCACAAGTTTTCATAAGAAGCCCCCAGACGGATCAATGTCCGGTAACGTCGGTTTACATTCTGCTGTCCCATGAGGAACTGTACACCGATGATCGTATCTGCAATGATCAGAAATATAACCGCAAGGTAGATTGTAATATAGCTGGCGGACACCATATAAAACAGCTGCCGTCCCATATTCTGCAGATAGCTTTCATAAGACAGGCCGGTTTTATTCAGCTCCTTGTTCATATCTGAGATGGCAGACATGAGACTACCCTTTTCTATTGCTCCTTTATCCAAAACACCGTTGAGATAAATCTCATAGCTTCCCTGTGTATAGTATTCAAACATTTTATCCGGAACAATCAGCGCGAAAATCAATGTAATCGAACGATCCGTGACCAGATTGATCGTCTGCACCGGGCCTGTGAGATAAAACACTTTTCCGCCCATCATGGCTTCCGGCCTTGTTTCCAGAGCACGGTTCAGCATCTGATTCCTTTCCTCAAGGCTAAACTCGCTGTCAGCATAGATAGCTGCTTCATCCGCAGCCAGTTCCAGCTCCGGCATACCTGCAGCGGCTAAAAGCCGGTTATAGCTGCTCTGGGGGATGAGCCAGAGAGAGTCCCTGGATTCCAGATATCCCCAGCTCTGGTTTCCCGCTCCGGAAGACTGCATCTCCTCCAAAGCCGATAAGAGAGAGTCCATATTCAGCGCATTTTCCGGCTCTTTCTCGGACCGGAACATTCCAACCTTCATTTCAAATAAATCTGAGAACCTGGAATCCAGTCCAAAATCCGCCAGCTTCTGTCTGGCCGCGGCAGCCTCCTCACGGCTTTCCAGATACATAAAGGTATAATCCAGCACATGCGGCTCAGACCTTCCATAAAAACCTGCGATAGACACACCGGAGCCAAAGCAGCACAGAGCGGCCAGAATCAGCAGAGAGCAGACCGCAAGCAGGCCGGAGCGATGGATCACCGTTTCCTCAACCTGCCGAAAATGAAAGACATGGAGCTTCCGGTCATGCTTTCCCGCTTTCACCAGCAGGCCGATCGGAAAACGAAGCCCCCAGAAAAACGCCATGGTTCCTATCAGTCCGAACATCACCGCGATCCCCATCTGCCGGATATAAAGCCACGCTTCCCCTCTGTTCACCATACCATAGGCAATGGCCAGACAGATGATACCGGCGATGAGGGAAGCCGCATAGAGTGGCGCAGGAAGCTGCTTCTTTTCCCCTTTCGGCATTTCTGCCAGCAGGGAGTCGATTTCCTGCCTGCTTATTTTTCCGCTCAGGATTAAAAATGCCGCGAATTTGACCAGAAAGAATCCCCCTGCCGTCCACAGCATTGCCGGCAGGGAAAAGGAAACCTGATGCCCCACAATTCCGATCCCTACCAGGCGCGCTGTGATCAGGCTGATCAGCTCTGACAGCAAGAGCGAAACCGGCAGCCCGACAGCCAGCAAGATCACACTGTTCCAAAAATCCTCCGCCAACAGCATGAGAAATAATCTGCTTCGCCGCATCCCCATCATCAGATAAACGCCAAACTCATGCTTACGCCGTTCCATCCGTAACTTACTGGCGTAATAAATAAGGAAGAATAATATAAACAGAGCCATTCCATAAAACACCGGGATGATCGACATCAGTTTATTTACTGCGTCACTTTCCATCTCGGATAAAAAAATCATAACATCCTGACGTGGCAACGCCAAAATGATATAAAACGCGACGATAGTAGCCAGCAACGAGCCAAAAAACAAGCCGTTTTCTTTCCGGTCCCTTCTGCTGTTGCGTGAAACCAGTCTGGAGGTATTCTGCCCGATACCCCCGGTGTAGTCAAATTTAGAGAACAATTTAGAGAACATTTGCGCTTCCACCTCCTAACTGTGCCATCACCGTCAGGATTCTTTCATAGAATAACTGCCTGGTTTCATCCGGAACATCCCGGCGCAGTTCATGAAATATCACGCCGTCCTGGATAAACAGGATCCGCCTGCAATAGCTTGCCGCATTCGAATCGTGTGTCACCATCAGGATTGTAGCATTCTCCTCCCGGTTCAATCCGGCGAGCTTTTCCATCAATGCTTTTGCATTTTTCGAATCTAAAGCTCCGGTGGGCTCGTCGGCAAGGATTATACCAGGATTCAGGATCAGCGCTCTGGCGGCCGCAACCCTCTGCTTCTGCCCCCCTGACATCTGTACCGGAAATTTATCCAGAACATCTGTCACTTCAAAATATAAGGCCAGCTCTTCGAGCCGTTTTCCGCTCTCCTTTTCCGGCACACCATGGAGAGACAGCGGAAGCAGAATATTTTCACGTCCGGTCAGGTTATCCAGCAGTTCAAAATTCTGGAACAGATATCCAATCTCTTTTCCGCGGTAGTCCGCCAGCTCCGCCCCACTCAGGTTCAAAATCTCTCTGCCTTTCATCTTGATGCTCCCGCTGCCCGGGCGGGTCACGGCTGCAATGCAATTCAGCAAAGTAGATTTTCCTGAGCCGCTGCTGCCCATAATCCCCAGAAATTCCCCGGGCATTACCTGAAATGTAATACCATCCAGTGCCTTTGTCTGGTTCGTTGATCTGCCGTAGTACTTTTTTAAAAATTCTATTTCAAGAATCGGTTCCATCTCATCGCCTCCCTTTTTGATTATGAATGTATCATAACATAAGGCGGCGCTGCAGAACACTTACATCTGGTGAAATGTTACTTCATGGTTACAGTTCACTGGCTAGCCAGCGAACTGTAACGAATCCGGCCTATTTAAAGTTGCCTTACGGCAAGAGGCCGGATTCCAGCCCCAGTACGTACTGGCCTGTGACCGTGCAGCGTAGTGCACGGCCCAGGAGTGAACAGTAACATTTCATGGTTACATGTCACACCCCGACCAATCACCACGCTGATGGGTCGGGAGGATGCACATAAAAGCTGGTATTCAGGCCGCCCATTGCCAAAGGCAATTTTAAATGGCGGCCTGAGTTACAGGGCACGCCTGGCCAAGGTGTGACCTGTAACATTTCATGACTGTTCCTTAGATTGTTGCATGTAAAAGATATTGCCACATGGAGGATATTGTGCTATATTATCGACAGGGAAACACCATAAAGCCAGGCGGCTTTATCCCTCCGGTCTTGATTTGGAGGGTTCGAATAGCCCTCCGGACGAAAGAAAGGAGGGTGATGCAATGTATGTTACATATTCGGATTTAATTCAGATAGGTATATTCATTGTTGCCCTGATCGGATTGTGCTATACAATCTTTAAGGACAGAAAAAAGAAATAGCCGCCACTACACCAATTAGTGACGGCTTACCTATGTCAAAAGCATAGGCACAAAGCAACAACTAGGGGTAGAGCCGCTTGTATGGCCTTTCCCTCTGTCTATAATATAGCATATCGATGATGAGGATTCAAGAATCTTTTTCATTTTCCCTGCAAATAGGCGATAGTCAGGTCGAGTAGACGTGTCCCTTACGAGGCACGCCCCTCCCAGAACCGGACGTGCGGCTTTCCCGCATCCGGCTCTTCACAAGGCTGATAACCAATACGTCTCTGTGTACGTACGGCATTCTTCTGCAGAACTCTTTTCCACTGTACTTCCGTCACTGTGTACGGCGATGTTTTATCTACAGAATATTACCTTGTGCAGCCGCCTTCCCCCTGACGGCATTACCCGCCAGCACTGGTACTATGCTACTGTCCGACTGCCTGCATTCCGTTTGCTGCACTCCTTTCGTTGATTCGCATACCGCCCTCTTACACGCAGCGGCGGAGAATACAGGCTCTCCCACAGTTGACGCAATGTCATTGTATAGCATGACTGGCGTTCCAACACCGCAGTGCTGTGTAAAATCTCACCATAACGATAAATACACATGTTGCCTTCCGCTAAAAGAGATTGCCATACAGGGGATATTGTGCTATATTGTTGACAGGGAAAGACCATGAAGCTAGGCGGCTTTATCCCTCCAGTCTGATTTTGGAGGGTTCGAATAGCCCTCCGGACGAAAGAAAGGGGGGTGATACAATGTATGTTACATATGCTGATCTTTTTCAGTTCTGTATCTTCGTTGTCGCCCTGATCGGATTGTGCTATACAATCTTTAAGGACAGAAAAAAGAAATAGCCGCCACTACGCCAATTAGTGACGGCTTACCTATGTCAAAGGCATAGGTAAAAAACACACATCTGGGGTAGAGCCGCTTGTATGGCTTTCCCTCTGTCTATAATATAGCATATCTATGAAAAGG
>VSNK01000278.1 GCA_009774255.1 Faecalicatena sp. | reverse complement strand
AAGAGGACATGCGTGTGAACAGGGAAGAGGCCCGTGAAGAGGAAGCTGAAAAATACAGCAGGCTGATTCTTCGTCTGACGGAAGACGGAAAAAATGATATGATCATCAAAATCGCTTCGGATCCTGCATTTCGTGAAAAACAATATAAGGAATATGGTATATAACGTTTTGGGCACGGCACAACCTGTACTCTATAAAAAGGGGAGTACGGGTTGTGCTATTTAGCAAGCCGGTGCGGAATGGCTTCCGGAACGATTGTGAGAGGTTTTGGCAAAATCTATTTCAGGCGCGTCATGGCACGGATTCACAAGGCGGCCAGGGTATCCGGCAAAATGGAATGAGAGGCAGTATATCAGGGTCAATTGTATGGACATCTTAAATGAAGCAGAAGAGAACGAAGGTACAGATGACAGAAGCGAGGCGAAGAACCGCAAGAGCCGGGTGGAAGAGATCTTGTATAAAACTTTGGACACGCTGCTTCAGGTTCTTTCCGGGTTTTCATGTAAGATAAACCCGGATGTTGAAAGATTCATAAAGAAACAATCTATTGAGTTTGCAAAAAAACAGCAGTCGGTTACATATCTGGTATTTTCAACGAAAGATGCGGAGCTGATTGGATAGTTTGCGCTCACAATCAAGCCGACTACCGCAAATGCGGAACCATTCGGTAATACCATAAAAAGGAAATTATCAAGAGTAAGTACATTGAATGAACACGATCAGATCTATATTCTTGCGGTGTACCTGATCGCTCAGCCTGGGAAAAGTTATAATAACGGCGCAAATGGTTACAGTTCACGGCTTAACCGGCCGAGGACTGTAACGCAGCCAGCCCATTGAAAAGTCGCCTGACGGCGAGGGGCTGAATTCTATTCAAAGCGCAGCGTGCATCCTCCCAGCCAATCAGCGTGGTGATTGGCTGGGGAGTGAACGGTAACCGTAAATGAACGCATTTCAGGTAAAGAATTGTTAGGGCTTGCAATACGGCAGATACAGCAGTTACAGTATATAGCGGGCGGCAAGGTTACCTTTTTGGAGGCAGCGGACGAGGAAAGGATGTTGTCTTTCTATTGTAAGAATGATTTTCAGCAGTTCGATACAAGACTGACAGATTCCTCCAAAGGGGAGCCGCATACGTGTGAACAGGGATGAGGCAACTGAAAAATACAGCAGGTTGAACTACTATGGTCTATGTCAAAGCTGACAATCAGCTTAAATAATGAAGCAATCAATAAACAGGATACAGCGGACTGGTGGTATACGCTGACGGCTTTTAACATGTTTTCAATACAAAGATGATGCGGAAAAGTTCTATGAACTGCTAAAACGCAGAAGGAAGCACTTTGGACTGAGTCTGGAGGAAGAGAAGAGCCGTCTGATAGAATTCGGGAGATTTGCGGAGGAAAACAGACGGAAGAAAGGGAAGGGGAAACCAGAGACATAAGAGTAGAGCAAAGTTCCGGCATGAAGTGAAGGAAATCCCGTTTTACTGGCTGAACCGAAGGAGCCAGAAGCGGAGCAATACCCGGGAAGATTTTCGCAGAATGCAACAAGAGCATCCTTTGATACCTGCGAAAATAGGGGACAGACATTGGCTCCTGTCGGAGGCTTATGGTCATTCCGCCCAATAGCAACATGGAAAACCAGTCTTTAGCAAGGAAATTTGCACAGTCTGGTTTTTCATATTGCCGCTGTCCTGAGCAGTTACAAAAATATTAATTTTTTCCCATGAAATAGCTAAAGAACTTTATGAAAAGTGACGATATACATTTTGGATAGTTATACACGCAGAAAAAGCAGGCATAGTATGAGAAGAGGTGTTTGTTATAGAAGCAGAGAGCGTAAGGACCGCGTACGGCGGAGGAAGCGGATAATGGAAGAAATGTAGGTTTCGATATAGAGAAAGCAAAATTGCAAGTGGATGAACGAAAGATATGAAAGTTACCAAAATCCGGCTGGATAGGGAAGATATGCCAGTGAAGGCGGGTTTTGGATTGTTGCTGTTCACAGTTGCAGGATTCACAGCGGTGAATTCGGCCTGTCTCAAGCTGATCTACGGCAGGAGGCAGAATTATAGTTACAGTAATGTACGGCTGTGGCCGAGCAGTGTGACAATTGGTCGGGGTGTGACATATAATCAAGAGTGAACGGTAACTTTGGATTTCATAATCTGAGATATTGAATTCCATGGAGTTTTGCGTTATACTTGTAGGATAATAAAAAGTTCGCAGAAGGGTATGGGAAGTGTCGAGATGATAATAAAAAAGAAAAGACGATTTATGGCAACTATATTAACCATTTTTTCGGTGTCATTTTTTTCTTCAGTGACGGTAAAAGCAACAACAACACCAACACCAACACCAGCACCGGCAAATACCACTATTGATTATGACAAAAATATCGCTGATCAGGTCAAAGCAACACTTACGGCGAATAGTAGTTGTATTGTAAATGGCTCTTGCACAGGACATACAGTAAGTGGCACTTGGACAGCTGATTCCACCACAAAAGATGACTGTGCAATTTTGGTAGAGAGTGGCTCCCATAGAATTATATTGGAAGGAGCAAAAATAGATTTTCAGGCTGTCGGAGGCAATGCTATTAAGATTAATAATGGAGCAACTGTATCCTTAGAATTAAAAGGTACGAACATGAGCACACTAAAAAGTGGTCTGGCAAAAGCTGGAATAGCTGTTCCATCAGGTGCAACGCTATTGATTAAAGATGCAGAAAAAGGGACAGTGGGTTCCCTTGATGTTTTTGGCGGAGAAGGTGCTGCAGGAATTGGCGGTGAGGCAGGAGCAGGTCAGGCGATTGCAGGAAATATAAGTATTGAAGGAGGAAAGATTTCAGCTAAAGGAGGAAAAAATTGTGCAGGAATTGGCGGAGCAGGTGCTGCCTTCACAAATATTAAGATATCTGGGGACACAACAGAAGTTACTGCTATTGGCGGTGAAAATGCATGCGGTATTGGCTGGGGTGGTACTGAAGGTGGCGGCCTTATTAGTGGCGGTACGATCACGCTCCAAGGAAAAGGCAAAGTTAAAGCGAAAGGTGGATTGACTTCGGATAAAAAAGAGAGAAAAGCAGGTTTTGGATGTGATAGATTAACGAGCGGCGAGGGCGGAGATAACCGAGTTGATATAGATACGACAGGTATGCCGGGAGCGAATGCTATTAAAGATTTTAATGGTGTAGCGTGGATTTATACGGAAACTAGAAATCAAGATGGAACGCTTGCAGACGATCTTAAAGAACCACTAATGTGTAGTGTATATGGGTATGCAACACTAACTGATAGACTTAAAAATGCAGGTATGCAACTAAATGCAAAAAATTTGGAATTAATCATTCCACCGAATACTTCTATATTCATTCCGGATGATGTAGATCAATGGACATTTAAGGGAAAGATAAGTGGCGGTGGCAAAATTGTAAATGCAGATAAACTCACACAAACGTTAGTAAACGGGGGAACAGGCAGCGTACAGTTAACAGTTCTTTTTTCGAATAAGGATTATACGATAAAAAAGGATGAAGCTTTTAGTGGTTCTGATTTAACAAATGCGATAATCAAGGAAAACTCGAAGAGAGACATTATAGATCCAGCTACAAATAAAAAAACAGGAGAATTTATTGTTGACAAAACAGGATGGCATTGTACGATTACTGATACTCAAAATGGGAATACGCAAGTAGGTCCTACATATGACCTCAGTAATCAGAGCAGTCAGAACAAGTCAGGAATCATAGATGCTGGCGCATACAGAATAACATATACTTATGATTTTGGAACGAAAGAGTATGTTGAGAATGTTACAGTACAGCAAGCAAAGCTGTCAGATTGTGTAATTGATCCTATTCCGGATCAAAAATATACGGGGGCACCGATCGAACCTGATTTAAGAGTGACATATGGAAGTTATTCATTAGTGAAAGGAAAGGATTATTCTCCGATATATGAAAATAATAATCCTAAATTTGGAGAAGAAGAATCAAAAGAAGCTTCAGTTAGTCTTAGTACAGAGATAGTAGATGAAAACGGCATAACGAGTTCAAGCAAGAATTTTACTGAGGGAGAGGGAAAAAAACAAACATTTAAGATTACTCGGGCTCTTATTGATGAGGCTAAGGTGGAAATTTCTCCTACTTCTAATATTTATACCGGAAAAGAACAGCCGCCAAGTGCAACTGTTACATTTAATGGTCAGCCATTAAATGAAGGCCAGGATTATTCTGTAAGCTGGAAGACAGAAGCAGGAGCAGAAGAGAAAGACTTTATAAATGCAGGAAAATATATATTAACAATTACCGGTATGGGTAATTATGGCGGAAGCTTCCAGGCTGGGGAGTATACGATTGAACCAAAGTCAATAAACATTAAAGATATAGAAACAGAAAAAGAAAGACAATATAACGGTTCTAGCGCTGTTGAAGTAAAAAAATGGGTATTAGATTCAGACGGAATTGTAGATAAGGACGAGGTAGAAGTAGAAAGCGGGGTTGCTGAAGTAGAAGGTAGCGAAGCACCAAATGTAGGAGAGTATAGCCAGATTAAGTACAGCAATATTGTTCTAACAGGCGAAAAGGCAAATTGTTATAAAGTTGCAGATGGAAGTTTACCACTTTCTACTCCAATAAAAATCACGGAATATACGGGATTAAAGATAGAGGTTAATGACCCAATACAGTATGCACCAAATACTGAGGATCCTGCAGGTAAAACGTTTGCGGCAACCATAAGTGGTACGGTGACGAATGGTCCGTTTGAAGATTATGCTTATACCGGTGATTATGAGTATATTTTTGAACCAAATCAGAACGAAGAAGAAACGTGGGTTCCGGTAAGTACGCCATTTCTCGGGGCGGACGGTAAAGGAATTAAGGTTGGAGAAAAGTATACATTCAGAATTAGAACTATTGGAGACAAGAATGTAGCAAGGGCTGTCTCAGAGACGTTTGAATTTACATTTAATAAGCTACCTCAGGCCGCACCGGATGCCAATCGTGTAAGCTTATTGGAACCGGTTGATAATAGAGACGGAACGTATACGTTGACCATTAATACTGATTTAGAAAACATCGAATATAGTTTTGATACCGGAGATAACAAAGTATTTAATGCAAATAATGCGAAAGAAGATGGTCAGCCAAATATGAAGTATGTGGGATATGTAAGATACAAGGCCACAGATTTATATGAAGCGAGTCCAATAACGCAAACAAATGAACAGCCAACCGGCGTACCAAAGCTGGAACCTCCGAAGATTGGTGATGCAGATACGGAATTCCGTGGAACGACGAAAGTTGAGATTACCTGTGAACCGCCAACCGCAGTCATTTATTACACCATAAATGGAACGGATCCACAACCGAACTCGAAACGCCATATTAGTTCAGGAGAATCATTTGAGATTGGTGAGTCGATCGGAACAGGAGAATCTATAGAAGTACGTGCAATTGCTGTTTTGCCTGGTTTTGATGCAAGCGCCAGTGATATAGCAACTGCAACATTCACGAAGACCGGCGATGAAGCTTATCGAACCAGGGTGAACCTTAAGGCAGGAATCGAAGATCAATATCTACAGGAGGACAGCCCAGAACTGGTAGTAGCGGGATATACTGCGGAGAGTATCAAGGATCGTTTCAGAACTGTTCTTGCGCCATTCGAAGATATTGAATTCTATGATATGACCGTGTCGCTCCGCAGGGAAGGAAAATGGGAGAAGCTGACGGAAGAGAACTTCCCGCTTGACGGAATTCCTGTAACCATTGATTGTCCGTCAGGTACATCAACAGCGACCCATGATTTCAGAGTCAGCCATATGCATGGATATGATTCGGATCGGCTAGGTGTATCGCTTGGAATTACGGAACAACCGACTGTTACTGAAACCGAGGATGGAAGGCTACAATTTACCGTTACAAGTGCATCACCGTTGGCGATTGCATGGGGAGTAGCTACGAATGACCCGAATGATCCAAATAACCCGAATAATCCGGATGACCCCAATAATGGAGACGGTGCAGATACTCCGGATGCGGAAACCAGAGTAGACCTTAAGAAATTAACAAACAGACGCCTTAGAAGCAATTCTTCGGATTTGGTGGATGCAGGATATACCGAGGACAGTGTTAAGGAAACCTTTAAAGGAGTTCTCAGCGGATTCGGGTACGAAGGCATTGAATATTATGAAATGCGTGTATCCATGCGTGAGGATAAGAAGTGGGAGAAGCTGACAGAAGAGAACTTCCCGCTTGACGGAGTCACCGTAACGGTCAAATGCCCGTCGGGCACATCGACAGAGGCAAATGATTTCATGGTCAGCCATATGCATGCGTATGATTCGGATCGATTAGGCGTATATGCCGGAAGTACCGAGGAACCAACCGTAACGAAGACGGAAGACGGACAGCTCCAATTCAAGGTAACGAGTGCATCGCCGTTGGCAATTGCATGGAAGGCAGCCGCGAATCCGGATGATCCGAATAACCCGACGAATCCAGACGATCCGACGAACCCGGATGATCCGACCAATCCGGACGATCCAGCCAACACGGATGATCCGACGAACACGACCGACCCGAATAATCAGGCAAGTCAGAACGGAACAAATGGTTCCGGAAGCACCACCGGCACCACTGGTACATCCCAGAACGGTGCAAATACGGGAAGTGCGTTGACATCGATTATGCCGAGGACCGGAGACCCGATTTCATTTGTTCCGTGGATTGTGTTAATCGTTGCCTGCATTGGCATTATGGTAGGCGTGAAAAAACGTGGAAACAGTAAAAAGAAGAGCAATACTAAGAATAAGAGCAAGAGTATGAATAGTAAAGCAAAGCGTCGTTAATTGCTTCGTTCATGCCGGGTGGCTGCAATCTAATTGATAAGTATAAGATAAGTTTTTCCAGATTGCAGTCAGGTTCTGAAACAGCAGAAGGCGGTATACCTTATAGCAGGTATACCGCCTTTTTCTCAGCAATGTCAGGGTGGGTATTGATATCCTTGCCATGCTTTGCTCCACAAATGGGACACGTCCATTTCCTTACCAATAAATATTTTGTATCAGCATTTTGCTAGTAAGATTGATTCGTTGATCGCCAAGATGTGCTATATACAGATGTCATTACTGGGAATGCCGGGAATTGTTAAATATCCGGATACATGAGGTAACATTCATTCGGGCTGTCTGCAGAGGGAAGAATAAAAGCGGAACTTCCATTTCTATAAACCGCCTTTCTGCGAAAGGCACCGATGAGGTTATGAAACCCGTAGCCGATGGACTTCCGTTTTTT
>VSNK01000277.1 GCA_009774255.1 Faecalicatena sp. | reverse complement strand
CCCGCTAAATATTGGGGGAAAGGGGGTACTATGCGCTTTTTTATCGACTAACCTCCACGTTTAAGTTTCAAACTTACTCTATAAAAACGAAACGATTCCTACTCTCGAATTCTGTGTCGATGCCCTACTTCGGGCTTACTCCATTTCTACGAACTGGGAAGAAAAATGAGAAAAGGAGAGCTTCTTCTGTGTCAATGCCCTACCTCGGGCTTACTCCATTTCTACAAGCAAGTTGAACATGACAAATATAAGACATATTTTATGGTGTCAATGCCCTACCTCGGGCTTACTCCATTTCTACTGGATTGGATGAAACCTATGCAACAAATATGGACGTGTGTCAATGCCCTACCTCGGGCTTACTCCATTTCTACGTCAAGAAAGAACTTTTTCGGAAGAGGAAGTTATTTCGTGTCAATGCCCTACCTCGGGCTTACTCCATTTCTACGGTACCCTCTGGAAACCCTCTGTTTATGCGGCTTCCCAGACCCATTTTTGCAAGTAATTCACAGAATATTCTGAAAATTAGTGTTTTTCGGCCATTTTTTGGGCTCGTGCATATTTTTCGACATCACGACTTAAACAACACTCAACCGTTTCTCTTAAATTATACCTTCCTTCCGAATATTCTTCAATCGCAAAATACAGATTTTCTGCACGATACACCATCAAAGCTCATTGAATTGAGTATCTGCCAAACCCAAAGCTGGTATTCTTTCCTATATGTATCAGTTCCCCAACCATTAAAATCTGCCAAATATCTTCCGGCAATTCTGGCAACAATGCATAGCCTTCAATTCCTTTCAGGATCATCTTCCCATTTTTTCTCGTAGAATAGCGGCACACACTGACCAGATTGTGCTCCTGCCCTAAAAACTCCGGCACAATCGTTTCTTCCATTTTATATTTATCATATATATCGCTCTCTATACCTTCGAAGCAATCTAACATATAGATCCTCCGAACGACCGCATTCACAATGACATTTAGCTGAAATTCCTGTAGAAATTCATTCCGGTATTTTAATGTCAGGGGCGTTTCAAATACCATCCTGCTTCTGCTGTCATTGGTTTCACGCCACATTTTCCGAAATAAAAGATAATCATACAAAACATGCACAATATATTTTTTCATATTCAATGCATTTCTTTCCAAAATCGGCTGCCCTTCTGTATTTCTTATACCGATGATTTGAAATCTGGCATGATTTTTTCCTATTCCGCTTTGCATTCCCATTGCCTGAAAAGCCTGAACAAATTGATTGAAATATATGATCGTTTTCCCAAATAAAATCAAATAAAAATCCAGAGTCTCCCCTCTGCCAAAATGCTCCCGCTTATCCTCACATTCCAGCACATAACCGACACTTCCGCCCGTTGTGACGAATTCCGGTGTTTTTTCAAACTTGGAATACATCGTCTTCTGTACGATACATTCTAATCTGAAATCACAAGATTCACACTGACGGTCACGGACACAGTTCATACGCAGAAGCATTTCCCCCATCCCGCCTCGGATTGCCGAAACTTTATCCTCCGGCAGACAGCTATCCTGCAGGAAGGAAACTGTAAAATGCAGCTTTACAAAACGCACCTGCAATGCGTCATATAATCCCTTTTCCATTCCCTTTGTCATCTCCATTTAAGAAACTGCGCGAAAATATACAAATATACCAGGACGTTTTTCTTGTATGTTTTCCCCGCTGCACAGAGCAAAAAAACCTGGCGTAGTTCGCTATGCATGTATGTTTGACCTGTATATCAAAAAAATCCTGCACAATCTCTTTCGGTTATTTCCCCGCAGTCCCTGTTTAAAATTGCTGCATAAAATCTAATGCAAACTGAAACCATATTTTTATTGAAAACTGTTTTCAAACATGCCCCAGACAGCATGGGACAGCAATGGTATATGCCCCAATAATAATCCTGTCAGATACGGTTCCATCTTTTAAAGCAATATTCTCCACACATGAACCGTAAATTTCTTTTACAGGCTTCGTTCTGAATATACTGCCTGCCTGTAAAAACAAAATCGGTTTCTTAAAAGGGGAATCTTCCGGGCTCTCTGTATAGCTTACCTTTGGATATTTCACAAATGCTTTATAGGAACCATCTGTTGGATCGTCCCGTCCCGGCACAAAATTGGAAAGCGCGACAAATGAATCTGGATTTAAAGGATATTGGAATCCTCCGAACCGTTCCACCCTGCCCTCCAAACGAAATCCACCTTTTCCAACAGAACGCTGTGCACCGATTCCATAGCTGAACATTTCCGTAAGGACATTTTCCAAAAGCGTTTCATTAAAATCAGAATAAATATAAATGTCAAAGGCTCCCTCTGCAAAATACTGTTCCACCTCAAATAAACTACTTGCGCCGTCTATATTTTCCACAGTATCGGATTCACGGCTTACCATATTTCTCCATTCTGATCGTGGTTCTTCCTTTGTCCCTGAATCCATCCGATTCCCTTTCAACGCCGTTTCAGCCCGTCCGTTGATAATATCATTAAACCCATCCAGTGTAATAAAAGATGCCTGCTTTCTGTTTTTGTCAGCAATATACCTCTTATATCTTTCCTGTTTTGTTTCCAGTGGTGCGCTCTCATTTACAGATTCATTCACCCCGGCTGGCACGGGCAGCCTGCCAGATGGAAACGCATTTGAAAATATAATATCCGGGACTCCACATTTGTAATGATCTATCAGCTTATGCAACGCATTTTCTCCATATCCGTACAGATAACTCCAGCAAAACGCCCCAAATAATGTATCGCTTTGAAGAGGTGAACAATAGGAAGAAATGGGCCTTATTGTAATTTTATATAAATTCATATCTTACTCTTCTCCCGAAACGGAACGACTATTTTCTGTATTTCCCAGATACTTTATTTCGTAATCAAATGCTACCTGTCCGGAACCTCTTGAGCCGCTCCCCCCCAGATAGGAGGATTCCACAGCATGAAGCCCTTCTTCCACAAAATCAGTGAGCTTCTTCTCATCATCTCCTTCAAAAATTCTTAATATGATCTCAAAGTCAAAGGACATCCCGGCCGGTACACGCTCTATTGTCCGGGGAGAATCCGCAGTTCCGATATCACGCTTTATAATATTTTCTACTTTTCTTTCAACATAGCTTCTATTTGCGAGGGGAAGCGCTTCAATCATTTCCTTAGATTCCTTTGAAAGCATAGCGTCCCTGACAATAATCCTTGTTGGGGCAGATTTTGCATTCTGCTTTTTATGTGCCCCAAAAACACAGCAAACCAGACAATCCTTTTGCCCGCAGCCACAGGGTTCCCTGTGCTCTGCGTCAAAATCCCCCTTTTCTTTGTTCCACTTCCAGCTTCCATATCTTTTCTCTAATTCCGAACGCATCTTCCCTTTTAAGCTGGAACCGGGTATGTAGGGTTCTTTGGTAATTGGATTCTTAATGACTTCCTGGCTGACTCCCCCTATTTCCAGGGCATTGGAAGAACCGCCTATGCATAGTCCTGTAACACAGTGAATTTTACCTGTAATTGCAATGCTTCGCTCTAATTTCATCTTCTATCTTCTCCTTATTTCTGGTTTTCTCTTGGCAGGTATGCGATCAACGCCTGAAAATGTTTTATAAAAGCGTCCAAATCTTCCCTGCTCTTAACCTGTGAAACATTTTCATCAATAAAATTTTTGAATACAACGGTCACTGTATTTCTGTTCAATGCATATTCCACAGCCGGTTTTAATATATTCAGTTCCGCTTCTAATGCCGCAAACGGTTCCCCCTTCTGATTCAGGTTATCCTGTATCCTTCTTGCATGGTCATAAAACTTCCAGATTTGTGACAGATTATTTTTATTACGGTCTTTCAGTCCCATTGCTATCTGCTTTGGATATTCCACGATAAATTCTGGTTTCAGGCATTCTCTCTTATCCACAGTCTTATAGTAACCAGATTTCAGGTCACTTAGATATTTTCCCGGTAATTTGTCCATATTTCCTTTCCTCCTTTGTTAAATTCAACGCATATTTTGCACTAAAACCCGCAAAATAAACTTCCTTATTTATCCGCTTATAATCTGAAGCCAGCTTGTATAAATCATCGCAATACTTTTTAAATTCTTTGTTTTTCCGTATCATCCCCTCATTTCGTTCCATATCATAATGGAACATCGGCAAAAACATCAGATTGTCCACATCTTTGTTTTTTTGGTAATCCTGATACATACGGCTATAGTCGCCAAGCCGTCTTATTGATGCTGCCCCTACATCCGCATATGCCCTTGACAGCATTTTTCCAGTCTTAATCTGAACCTTAAACTCTTCCCACCTCATGGCCTCATCCAGAAAATAAATGCCGTTCCTTCCTTTTTTATCTGGATATATCACAGAATTTCCTTCTTTCTTAACCTGGCTTAATTTTTCTTCACAATACTCAGCCAATGTGGAAATATGACCGTTTCCACTCGAAGTACAGATTGCTGCTGACAGAGTGACACATGGATTATGCGCCGTATATTCGTCAAATTTTGTATTGATTTCTATGGCTAGTTCCGGCATCTCGCTCCATGGTCCTAACAGGAACAGATCATCGCCTCCCGCAAAAACACAATATACATTTTTATATTTTTTTGCGATTATTTCATGCAGGCATCCATTAAAAAACAACTCCAGCATCCGGGATAATGTATTGACTCTGGCAATCGTGCCTGCATTCCTGTCCTCCCTTTGCAGTCCTTCTGAAAATAAGAATCCTAAAGTATCCACATCCGCCTTTAATATCCCTATTTTTTTACATCCTTTTGACTGCTCTGCTATCTCGCCAAAAGTTTTTACCTCAAAAGAATCTCCCTTCCCTTTGCCGCCAGTATCTTTCACAGGCACATTATTGACAGCATAATACATGGTTACGGGCCGGTCATACATTCCGCCTATATCTGAATCATTCAGATTCATGATCAGATAAGGCTCTGCAGCCTCCTTGTCCAAATTCAGATAATACCCTTCGAGCAGTTCATATTGTCCTTTATCCCTGCTGAATGAAAACTGTTTGATCTTCGGCAGCTTTGCTCCCATTTCCGTATCATTTTCGCAGTTGCTGCACATCTCTTTTCCTGCGTCCACAAGAGCGCTTCTGCATGCTGTACACATAGATTTATGAAACAGATCATCATAAACAATAAAATTTTCCGGAACCCACTTCCCGTTTTCGGTTAATACACTCTTCAATAGCTGGTTCTTCTTTCTGTTAATTCCAGAAGACAGCCGGGTAATTGTACCGCTGTAATCGAGGATTCCTTCATCTGCCGTTTTTTCCCAAACCAATTCAAAGGATAAATTCCCCTTAAATTTGTTATACAGATACTCTGTTACGCTTGTCTCAATCCCTTGCAGTATGTTCTCCGCAGCATCTGTATTGGGAAGCAGGATATAAAACTTCCCGCCCGTCAGCATAAGGATATTGAGTAACGGAATTTCAAATCTATGCACAATGCAATGTGCCAAAGCGCTGATCATTGCATTCACATAAAATGAGCGTGAACGAAGCCTTTTTGCAACTCCGCCTGTGCCAACTTTTGAAACAAGGAAGATATATTTCTGAATCCCTGAAAAATGCCCTGCTGCCAGCACAAACGGCATTTCCCTATTCTGGGACTTTAACGAAGCCACAGTAATGGCAGCCGCTGTTTTTATATAATCATAAAGTGAAACGTCTTCCTGTTTATTTTGTGTTGCCGGAATCCCCCACAGATATTTTTTCATCAAGGTGTCAAGCACGACAAGAAACGACTCAAACTCTTTTGACGAACTCTGCTGCAGCAGATCCAATTCCTCACAGAATTGCATTCTTACATTTCCGTAATCGCAGTCCCTCACTCTGCTACCCGGAAGCGGAATGGTATTTTCCATAGATAGCTTTGCCGGAGCATAATACATTTTTTTCTCCGGATAAGTTCCATCCAGGCTTAAATTTGAAAAAATACTGCATAACGGGTTCCTATTTTCCTGCTCTTCGGATGAATCCTTACTATCCAACGCCAGACGCTTTGCGTTTTCGATGATTTCCCAATTTTCTGAAGGCATCCTTTTTTCCAGCATTTCTTTCAGTTTCGTAATATCTGTATATCTTGCAAATAGTTTTTCGTATTTTAGGATAAATTCTTTTTCCGTAACATCTTCAAACGTTGCAAGTTCTGTTATAATCACGCTCAAAATGGTTTCTTTATATAATTCATTCATTTGACAACTCCTGAGTAAAATATAAAATACTGTTAATACGGTCTAATAACGTAGCCCAAAAATTCGCCGTGCTCACATAAAGGAGTGATTTACATTTTGATAAATCAATTTGATTTACGGAATAAAAAATCCCATATACTCTATGTTTATTGCACTGATTTGAAATCTTTATATAATTTTTCTTTTCCTCTTTTTCCTCTTTTACACTACACTGCGATTGTTCCGGCACGTCTTTTGACTGGTCCATATCGCATTCCGATTCATCTACCTGATAAATCACTGCATTATACCCTTTTATAATTTTACCAATGGCCTCTTCTTTCATAGAATTTTTAATCTTTTTTTGCTGTACATTATATCCATGGTCTTTCAGGAACTCATATATTTTCTCAAAATTTTGATCTGCTTTTCTCTGCTTTAAAAATAATATCTTTTTCTCTTTTGCCTCCCTTTCCTTCCTAATGCACCCCATCAGATACTCTTTCTGTTCTCCCCCGCCAATAAAATTATTTAGTTTATCATTTACCATTTCAGCATACTGCTCCTGAAATATATCTGATATTTTCTTTCTGCTCTCAATTCCCAGAAATGCCATAAGGGTAAGAAACACCGCTGCGGCCACTCCAAAAAGCCAGATTAGATAGTTCTGCTGTTCCTGAATGAAGCCCCTGTATTTTGTAGTTTCGCTTTCTAAAAATTCGATAGTCTTTAAATATTCTGTCTGATCTGCAGGCTTTTCAGACTGCTTCATTTGCGTTTCTATCTTTGTAATCCTCTCTTCCACCCCCTGAATTTTCTCATTCAAAGGCCGTATCTTGAAATATCCATATGATATTATTACAAATGAGAGGAAAAAGATAATAATTGCAATGTGTATTGCAGAATCATGGATAAATTTACAAATATTTTCTTTCATAGCAGATCCTGTCCTCCCTGACGGCTTATTTTTGCTGCCTGCATAATCACCTATGTTTTCAGCCCACCCACAAAACTTAAGCAAAATAAAAACAGGCAAAATAATCCTTTCATTATTAAAAGGATTAGATTACCTGTAATAATCATTTCAACGCCAGAGGAAAATAGTACCATAATCGACGCGATTCTT
>VSNK01000276.1:1225-7329 GCA_009774255.1 Faecalicatena sp. | reverse complement strand
TTGAAGTATATTACTCTACGAAAACGAAAAAACGCCGTTTTTTCCTAAATTTCTTATATACCATAGCATATTTGTTGATAATTGTAAATATTTTTTTCTATTTTTCCAGTCGGTGCCTGTTTTGACGTATCTATCCATTTTCCTTTAAAACAGGCGCTTCACGGGCATTTTGCGGCCTTTTCACAGATTTCTGTTTTTTTCATAATAAATCTTATAGCCGTCAAAATAGCCGTCAAACTACTTATAGCCATCAGACTGTATCAGCCCGCTGTTTACAGGCATTTGCCGACGAACAGCAGGCTGATTTTTCTATGCAGAAAAATTCTTATAGCCGTCAACAACAGCCGTCAGATTTTTCGGGGCTGGCCGTCAGACGCTCTATTCCGGGCTTTGTTCTCAATATCTTGAACTCTTTCGTAGAGTAATATACTTCAAGAAAAAATACACAGAGGGGCTGATTTCAGGAACCATTACGGATGAGTCTACAGCTTTCCCATCCCCCTTCTACTATGGCATTACTTTCTTTTCAATTGTAAGCCCATAACCTAATGCATTTAAAATATTACAAAATGTCTGTAAAGAAGGACTGTGACTCTTTTTTTCTAATCGAGATATCGCCTGTTGTGTATTCCCTGTCATTTTCGCCAGCTCTGATTGAGAAATATTCTCATTCTTACGGATTTCAATTAACTTATCAACCAGTTCTTTATCATTATCAGAAATATAATATGTTGGTGCCGGCATCCTTTCCCGTTCAGTTAGAGGAATACGTCCTTTTTCAATCTCGATCGCTTCTAACAAGCCTTGCATTGTATCATCATAAAATTTGCTCATATTTCTATTCCTCCTTTAAAATTTTTATAACTGCCTTAAATGCTTTCTTTTCATCTTCTGTTAAATCATCTTTTTCATTCTTTGCATATACATTTATAAAGTAAATGGTTTCTTTTAAATCTATATCTACATATATAACTCTCGCTCCTCCGCGCTTTCCATGTTGATCGAGTGATATACGGATCTTTCTTATACCCCCGGTTCCCTGAATAGAATCTCCGGCTTTCGGATTTTCCAACAATATATTCTGCAATTCTCTTAAATTATCATCTGTCAATCCCAATTCTTTCCACTTTTTAGTAAACAATGGTACTTCTATGAATGTACGCTTCATGTGTTCTCTTTTATCCCCTTTTTAATTTCTACATATTTGTTCCCATGTCGGCACCCGACACAAACGATCATGAAAGATTACTTTCATACTTAAAATACAACAAATTTGATGTTGTGTCAATAAAAATTCTCTATTGCTGATGGCTATAATCCATGCTTTCGAATAAATAATCATAAATACCGCAAAAAAGCCCCGGTTCTTCCCCGGGGCTTTCCTCCTTGCTTTTCCTATATTCATTCTTCTACACATCTATAACCCGAATCCCCCGGGCGCCCTAATGACAAATCGCCTTCTCCGTCTCCTTATCAAAGAAATGAGCATGATCCATATTTGCCGCAATCCGATACGAGCCTCTCTCAGGCTGTGATCCGGCAGCCGGAATCTTCACGATGATCCGGATATCACTGACCGTCATATACAGGTTATAGTCCGCGCCCAGCAATTCGCTGAAGTTCATCTCCGCATCCAACGCATTGCCCTCATTCAGCATATTCTGCCCCAGGAAATCCTCCGGACGAAGTCCCATAATCACTCTCTTGCCCGCATACGGCTCAAGCGCCTTACACTTGAACTCCGGAACCACCAGCTTATTCTTTCCAAGCACCGCGTAGAGCTTCTTGCCTTCCTTCGCGATCTGTACATCCAGGAAGTTCATCTGCGGGCTTCCGATAAATCCTGCCACAAACAGGTTCACCGGCTTCTCATACAGCGTCTGCGGCGTATCAAACTGCTGCACAATCCCATCCTTCATAACCACGATACGGTCGCCCATGGTCATAGCCTCTGTCTGATCATGCGTTACATATACAAATGTAATATTCAGTCTCTGATGCAGCTTTGCGATCTCCGTTCTCATGGACGCACGAAGCTTCGCGTCCAGATTGGAAAGAGGCTCATCCAGAAGGAATACCGCAGGATTCCTCACCATGGCGCGCCCCAGAGCCACACGCTGTCTCTGGCCGCCGGACAGCTCCTTCGGCTTCCGGGTCAGCAGATGCTCCAGGTCAAGGATCTTCGCCGCCTCATGCACACGCTTATCGATTTCAGCCGGATCCTCCTTACGAAGCTTTAAACCAAACGCAATGTTCTTATATACATTCATATGCGGATACAGCGCATAATTCTGAAATACCATCGCAATATCACGATCCTTGGACGGTACTTTATTCATCAGCCGGTCCCCGATATACATTTCCCCTTCCGTTATGGATTCCAGCCCCGCGATCATACGCAGAGTCGTAGATTTCCCACATCCGGATGGCCCGACCAGAATAATAAATTCCTTATCCTTTATCTCTAAATTCAAATTCGGGACAACCGGAGAGGTCGCGCCCTCATAAGTCTTTGTCACGTTTTCAAAACGAATCGAAGCCATAATAATTTCCTCCAATTGTTAAATTTAGCATCCGCAGCAATCCTTCTAACTCCTTTTCTTCGCGCCCTTCCCGGAATCCGTTTTCTGCGCCGGCTCCGCCCCCTTTCCCGGGTACGCCTGCCGGTTCCAGTCCGGATTGGAATAACTGCTCTCCTGGAAGAACACTTCCGCGGTCCGGTGCTCCTCATCAATGAACACAGCCTCCTTCGGTGCCTCATGCTTGATCACCATCTTTTCCGGGTCAATTCCCCGGAACGCCCTCCGGAAGAAAAAGCTGTTCAGATAAGCGACAATCCCGAATCCCATCATGCCCCACAGGAACACGGCAAGATTCACCCCGTCCGGATTCATAAAGAAAGAGATGTAAACGGCCGCTATGACCAGCAAAATACTGAGTATCGTCCAGGGCAGCGCCGCAATACTCAAAAGCCACGCATTTTTCAGCGTATCCTTCACACGATTCTCGTACCTCGCCTGTAAGGGAAACAGATACTGGAACCCGAACAGGAAGAGGATACACATCATAAAAAAGCTGATCCGGTATACCCTGCCCATCGTCCCGGCCATTCCGGACACGATCAGATAATAAATTCCCAAAAACGCGAATGCCAGAAGGCAGATCAGCCAGATCGCTGTCGCCTGTTTAAAATTGCGGCGGAACGCGTCCCAGTACTGCTTTACAATAATATCATCCTCATCGTCCTCCAGGATTGCCTGCATGCAGGTATATAATGCCGCCAGCGCCGCTCCCACCGTAAAGAGCGGAAGCGAAAGAAGGCAGAACGCGATATTACACAAAATAATATTTGCCAGCTTTCTCAAAGCATTCATCAGCGGGCCGTTCATATCAAATAAATTCACAGCGGCCTCCTTTCCGAAAAGGAGCTTATATCATTTATTTAATCGCCCCTTCAACCATTCCATTCATGATCTGCTTCTGAGCAATCAAGAAAATAATCACCATCGGGATGATCGCCAGCAATGCCGCTGTCAGGATCAGATCCCACTGTTTTACATAGGAACCTACGAACGCCTGTACCGCAACCGGAAGTGTCTTGACCTTACCATTCTGTCCAAGCATCAGAGAAGGCAGGAGGTAATCGTTCCAGATCCACATTCCGTTCAGGATCGTAACAGTCGTGATAACCGGTGTCAGCAGCGGGAAGATGATACGGAAGAACGTACCCTCAGGAGAACATCCGTCGATGGATGCCGCCTCTTCCAGCTCATACGGGATACCCTTGATAAAACCGGTCAGGATAAATACGGTCATGGCTCCGCCGAATCCGCAGTACGCGAACACGATTCCCGGGATGGACTGCAGCAGGGAAATGCCCACAAAATTACCCACATCACGGAACGTAGAGATCAACGGAAGCATAACTACCTGGAACGGAATAATCATGGACGCGATGAAGATCATGTAGATCGTCGTAGACCACTTTGTCTTATTCCGGCAGATCACCCATGCCGCCATACCGCCGAACAACGCCAGCACTACGAGAGAAATCACCGTAATCACTACGGACGTGCCAAATGCGTACCAGAAATTAAAGTTCGAGTTATTCACAACAGAGGAAAGGTTCGTCATCAGCTGTGAAACACTGACACCCTCAAAGCCCACCGGGTTGGCAACGATACTGTTCGCGCTCTTGAACGTATTCATAACCACCAGGTAAAACGGAAACAAGGTGTATATTGCAACGATAATGCCGACAACAGTCAAAATGATTTTTCTGGATTTCTTCATTTCCATTACATCTCCACCTCCTTCTTATTAGAGATCCGTACCTGAAGGATCGATACCGCAGCCAGAATGATAAAGAACAGAACGGCCTTCGCCTGGCCAAGCGCATAGCTGTTCTTGGAAATAGCCGTGTTATAAATATTCAAAGCAAGCATCTGAGTACCATTTGTCAGGTAGCTTCCCATAAAGTCCGCTATAGAACCGGTACCATTTGTCAATGCCATGTTCACGTCGAACTGCTTAAACGCAGAGGTCAGTGTCAGGAATGTACAGATCGTGATCGTGGAAGCGATCATCGGGATCTTAATTTTCATCAAAGTCGTCCATGCATTCGCACCGTCGATCTGGGATGCTTCCAGCACATCCTTCGGCACAGTGGTAAGTCCTGTTACATAGATCAGCATGATATAGCCGGCATACTGCCACACATATACGACAATAATCGCGATAAACGCCGATCTGGTGTTCGAAAGGACTGAATTCTGATTTCCGCTGATTGCCGCGGTAACCTGGACAAGAACGTTGTTGAACGCGAACTGCCAGATATAACCCAGTACGATACCTCCGATCAGGTTCGGAAGGAAGTATGACGCGCGGAAGAAATTCACGCCCTTCAGCTTGCTGGTACACAGAAGCGCCAGTGCGAAGCCTACTAAGTTGACCAAGATCATGTTAAATACCACGAACAGGAAGGTAAGTAATACAGACCAGATAAATGCTGGGTCTTTGAACATAGATGTATAATTTGAAAACCCGATAAAGCCTGAAAATTTAATACCATTCCAATCAGTGAAGGAATAAAAAATACCCAGAAGCAACGGGATAATTACTGTCACCGCGAATGTGAACAATAACGGAAATAAAAATATAAAATTAATGATGCTGCGATGATGTTCTACTGTCGGGAACAGATACAGGCCCACCAAAAAAACGATCGCTCCGACAATCAGCAGCGGCCCCCTGACAGGACTTCCGTTTCCGGAAAAATCAAGAATCAGGGACACTACCATTCCGACCGCTCCCGCGGCCAGAAGAACAAGAGACAGCATTTTTCTGCTCGTTGAATTCTCAGACATTTTACAGCTCCTCTCTTTACTGGTTCTTATTCTATTGTATAAAAAGGCGGCAATTTCCCTTGCCGATTCGTATAGTAACGGCAGGCGGACGGGGACAAAACCGACCGCCTGCCGTACATTCAAGGAAATGAGTAACCATTTGGAACCCTCAGCAGCAGCCGTTCCAAACAATTACAGGAATATTAATTTGCATAGCAAGCCTGGATTACCTGCTCCATTGTCTGTACAAACTTGTCAGCGTCAAGGTTGCCTGCCGCATAGTCAGCAAATACCTGGCCGGTATAGTTCTGTGCGAGACCTTCCTTCATGCTCAGCCAATGCCAGCCAGAGGTCTTTCCTGCGGTCTGGTAATCTACGATTGTCTGAGCAAACGGGTCATTTGCAACATACTTGCAGGAATTGAACGGGCTGATGAATCCTGCTTCCTCTACCAGTACCTGCTGTGCCGCATCTTCGGAGCACCACTGCAGGAATGCTTTTGCTGCCTCAGCGTTTCCATCGGAGAATACGGACCACCAGGAAGGAGAATTGGTCAGGATCGTGTCCATACCGTCCTCAAACGCGTAAGGAATCATACCTACTTTGAAGTTGCCTGCCGCTTCATAAGCTTCTGCGTCATCGCCTGTCATGGTAGCTCCGATCCAGGAACCCTGAGTTACGAATGCGTACTTGCCGGAAGCAAAGTTCAGGATCTGCTGATCGTAAGTACCGGAAACCAGAAGAGCCGGATCCGAATAC
>VSNK01000276.1:0-1215 GCA_009774255.1 Faecalicatena sp. | reverse complement strand
TCCGAATACTGATTCAAAAGTCCGACGAAATCAGCAAAATCTTTCAAACGTTCTTCGTCAACTTTTCCGCCGTCGTTGAGCATATCAATATAAGTTGTATCATCACGTTCCAGACCACCGTCGATATAGTTTGCGAACAAATGGTTGCCGGTTGACCAGTACAGGTTCGTAGCTTCGGCACAATAACCAACTACCGCGTCCAGTCCAAGATCAGCTTTCTTGGAATCCAGTGTCTTGAAAGCTTCCTCAATCTTATCAGGAGAGGTCAGTGTGGAAGGATCAATCTCAGCCTTTTCCAGGATATCCGCATTGTACGCAAGTCCAACCGCTTCTACTGTATATGGGAATCCGATGGTACCGTATTCCTCATCAACATAAGCAGCGTCCGTGTCAGATGCCCATGCTTCGCCGCTCATATCCTATAACATGCCTTCCCAGTTGCCGAAATCCGTAGAACCGCCGTTTACAAAGATATCCGGCATATTGTCTGCCTGATAGTATCCCTTCAGGGTACCCTGGATATCAATACCGCCGCCCATGGACTCGATCTCAACGGTAACACCTGTTTCCTCTTTGTACATCTCCGCCAGCTTCTTCAGCTGAGAGTCAACCTCAATCTTACCATTGACCAGACGGATGGTGTCGCCTGAACCGCCTGATGAACCGGAATCAGACTCAGAAGATGAACCGGAATCTCCCGAATTCCCTGCATCTCCGGAGCCGCTGCCGGAATCTCCGCCGCCGCCGCAGGCTGCCAAACTCATTACCATAGATGCTGCCAACAATGTTGCAATTACTTTCCTCTTCATATTTCCTCCTTTTTTTGTGCGGTGCCTCACAATATTCTTTTCATTCCCGGCAGTTTTGTATCTGCCGTCCTGCAAAAACGCAGGCTGAGGAATGCCCACAATGGTTATCATATCCATGCACCCTTTGATTCATTCAATATATGTAACAATCATACTGAATCAAATCACAAATTTCGACCTTTTGCGCATAAGGTTTTCATGTATTTCATGTTAACACTTTTTTTATAAATTATCAAGACCTTTTGCACATAAGTTTCAAAAAAGTTTTATAAACTCAGCTTTTTTGTGCATTTTTCGTGCTATTTTCCCAAATATTCCCCGTCCCGGACATAAAAACAGCACTTTTTTGCCGCCATTTTTATGAAAACCGCACAAAAAAAAGAAAGAACCAAATGGACCTGTCATT
>VSNK01000275.1 GCA_009774255.1 Faecalicatena sp. | reverse complement strand
ATATTATTGTCAGGATATTTTTTGTTGATTTTATATTATAAGAAAGATAATAGTTTCTATCTGAGGTATCTTTTCCGGCACAGGATAGTATTCAAAGGGAGGTGTATAGATAATGAAGATGACATTTCAGCCAAAAAAGAAATCCAGAGCAAGAGTTCATGGATTCAGAGCAAGAATGAGAACAGCAGGCGGAAGAAAAGTATTGGCTGCCAGAAGAGCAAAAGGAAGAAAGCAATTATCAGCTTAGG
This sequence comes from Faecalicatena sp., assembly GCA_009774255.1. Lineage (GTDB taxonomy): Bacteria > Bacillota > Clostridia > Lachnospirales > Lachnospiraceae > Schaedlerella. The sequence goes on along the minus strand of VSNK01000275.1, from coordinate 7,098 downwards.
CCGCATTTATTGTGGCCTTTTCTTCTATAATTATGGAGTATTAGGAGTTAAAGAGTGTCCGGATAATAAATTAAGAGGAAATATATGTTATATTCTGAATCTTTAAAGAAAAATAAAGATTTTCAAGTTGTTTATCATACGGGGAAATCCTATGCCAACAAATATCTTGTCATGTATATAAGGAAAAATGAGATGAGCAGGAACAGGCTGGGGATTTCCGTAAGCAAGAAAGTTGGGAACAGTGTTGTACGGCATCATCTTACAAGACTGGTGAGAGAAAGTTATCGACTTCAAGAAGAACATTTCCTTTGTGGATATGACATTATAGCCGTAGTCAGAGTCAACGCAAAGAATTGTACATTTTCAGACATCAAAAGTGCGTTGATCCATTTGGGAAAGCTTCATAAAATATATATCAGCGACAGTACAAAAAGCTGAAAAGGGAAGTGGTGCGGTTGAAGAAGCTTCTGATAGGATTAATCAGGTTTTATCAAAGGAATTTATCAGGGATGAAGGCAGGCTCCTGCTGTAAATATACACCGACTTGTTCACAGTATGGGATTGAGGCAATTGAGAAGTACGGTGCATTCAAGGGAGGGGCTCTGGCCGTGTGGAGGATTCTTCGGTGCAATCCATTTGCAAAAGGCGGATATGATCCGGTACCTTAAGGAGGATGAGAAATGTATGGTATTTTAGCTGCAGGATATGCAGACTGGCCTGTCATTAAGCAGATTTCATGGCTGCTTGGCAAGGTGATGAATGTAATCTATAATGTGATGGATGGGGTGTTCGGCATACAGAATATCGGTATCTGTATCATTATTTTTACAATTGTGACGTATATGCTGATGATTCCGCTGACGATCAAGCAGCAGAAGTACTCAAAAATGCAGGCAATTATCAGTCCGGAGATACAGAAGATTGCGAAAAAATATGCGGGGAAAAAGGATCAGGCCTCGATGCTGAAGCAGCAGGAGGAGACGAATGCTGTGTATGAAAAGTACGGGACCAGCATGACAAGCGGATGTTTGCCGATGTTTGCTTCAACTGCGATTCTTTTTGCGTTGTATCCTGTGATACAGTTTATTCCCAATCATGTGCAGAGAGTAAAGGAAATCTATATGCCGGTTGTGGAAAAGATTATGTCGATTGACGGCTTTCAGAAAACCATGGAGGAGATCGGTTCTGCCTCTCCGGTTTTGATGAATGCGAGGTCCTACGATTATTCACAGGCAGATACGCTGGTAAATGTATTATATAAATTTCAGGATTCTACATGGGAAACTTTAATTGACAAAATGCCTTCTCTGGATAGTCTTGCACATTCGACTATGGAGACAATTGGACATCTGAACAGTTTTCTGGGAATTAATATAGGAGAGACTCCTATGACGATGCTGATGGAATCTGTCAGGAATTTTACGATCGGCGGAATTATCCTGGCTGCGATCATTCCGGTCATGGCGGGCCTGACACAGTTCATCAGTGTGAAGATGATGCCCCAGCCAGAGACGGATCCGGACAATCCGATGGCAAATTCCATGAAATCTATGACATATACAATGCCGTTGATTTCCGTATTTATGGGATTTACTCTTCCGGCAGGACTCGGTCTTTATTGGGCTGCAAGCGCGGTAGTAAGAACCGTACAGCAGATCATCATCAATAAGTATTTGAGCAAAAAGACTGTTGAGGACCTGATTGCGGAAAATCAGAAAAAGGCTGCCAAGAAGAGAGAAAAGAAAGGAACTTCTGCCAGAGAAATTAATCAGATGGCTGTAAAGAGTACCAGAAATGTTGAGAGAAGATCATCTATTTCGGAGGAAGAGAGGCAGAGATTGCTGGATAAGGCAGCTGAGCTGAACAAAAATGCAAAGAAGGGAAGCCTTGCGGATATGGCAAATATGGTCAGCCGGTATAACAGCGGCCAGAGTGAGGAATCTGAGGTCAAGGGTTCTGACAACAGCAGCAGCGGTGAGAGCAAAAATTATGGCAGAAGAAAAAATAGAGATAAAAAGTAAATATATATAGTGAACGCCAAAAACAGAAATTTTTATCGTTCACTATATATGATTCCGGTGAAGGATGAAGAAAAGAACGGATAAGGGAATGAGTATATCAGGATATGGAGCAGTATTCTTTGGAAGCTGTAATGAAGTTTTATAGAAAGGCGGGACTCTAAAATGGATGGCAGTATCAGAGTATCAGCGAAGACAGTAGACGACGCGATTACGGAAGCAATGATTCAGTTAGGTGTAACCAGCGACAGGCTGGAGTATGAGGTGATTGAAAAAGGACGCGCCGGTTTTCTTGGGATTGGCATGAAGCAGGCCGTAATCGAAGCCAGAAGAAAGAAAGGTGTTGAAAAAGAAACTGATATATTAGAAGAAATAAAAAAAGAAGTAAAGCTGGATGAGAAGAAATTATTAAATGATAATTTTAAGAAAGAAGTGAAAAAGGAAACAAAAAAAGATACAAAGAGACAATCAAAAGAAATTGTAAATGAACTAAAAGAGACTGCTGCGAAAGAGAAAAAATCGGATGAGAAAGAGCCTGAGAAGGAAATCAAAAAAGAAAAAGCGGCAGTAAATGAAAAGAAGCCGGAAAAGGAGAAAAAGTTTGAAAAGGAGAAAAAACCGGAAAAAGAAAAAAATTCCGAACCGGTTGAGATAACAGAGGCAACAAAGAAGGCTGTTGAAAAATTCCTTTTAGATGTGTTCCAGGTAATGGGGATGGAAGTTCAGCTCACTTCAGATGTTGATAAGGATGGTATTTTGTGTGTGGATATGTCCGGGGATAATATGGGAATTATTATCGGAAAGCGCGGGCAGACTTTGGATTCTCTTCAGTATCTTGCAAACCGGGTGGCAAATAAGCAGCAGGCAGGCTATGTAAGAGTAAAGTTAGATACGGAGAATTATCGCGTGAGAAGAGAAGAGACGCTGAGACATCTTGCGAAAAATATTGCGCATAAGGTGAAGAGGAATAGAAAGCCGATTGCTTTAGAACCAATGAATCCTTATGAGAGAAGAATTATCCATTATTCTCTGCAGTCAGATCCTTATGTGACTACCCACAGTGAAGGTGAAGACCCTTACAGGAAGGTTGTTGTAACATTGAAAAGATAGAGACAGGGGCTGCTGTATTAAGTAAGATTATTTCCTTAATGCGGCAGTCCTTGTTTTCATATATGTGGCTATGCTGATGCCCGGCACAAACAATTATGAAAGTTTTTTTACTTGTGCCTATGTCGGCACCCGACACAAACGATCATGAAAGATTACTTTCATACTTGGCATGTCGGAGTCTATTATGTTCATTATTATATATAGGAGTTTAATCTATGTTCAATAGAAATACAATAGCTGCAATTTCTACGGGAATGTCCGCTTCCGGAATCGGTATTGTGAGGATCAGCGGGGATAAAGCTTTTGAAGTGATCGACCGCATTTATCAGGGAAAGAAAAAGTTATCGGAGGCAAAAAGTCATACGATCCATTATGGATTTATAAAGGATGGTTCCGAGACAATTGACGAGGTGCTGGTATCGGTGATGCGGGCGCCGAAGACATTTACCGGAGAGGACACGGTGGAAATCAATTGCCATGGCGGTATTTTTGTTGTAAAGAGAGTGTTGGAAATCGTATTAAAAAATGGTGCGATCCTTGCGGAACCTGGGGAATTTACAAAAAGGGCTTTTTTGAATGGAAGGATGGATCTGTCGCAGGCGGAAGCAGTGATCGATGTGATCCAATCTAAGAATGAATATGCGTTAAAAAGTTCTGTGAGCCAGTTAAGAGGAAGTATAAAAAATAAGATCAATAAGATACGGGAAAAAATTATTTATCATACCGCATTTATTGAGAGTGCGCTGGATGATCCTGAACATATTAATATTGATGGATATGGTGAAAATTTAAACGCTGTTTTGAGAGAAGTTATGTATGAGTTGGAAGAATTGATTCATTCCTATGAAAGCGGAAGGATTATAAAAGATGGAATCCAGACCGTGATTTTAGGAAAGCCGAATGTGGGAAAATCTTCTTTACTTAATATTCTTTCTGGCCGGGAGAGGGCGATTGTTACGGATATTGAGGGAACAACCCGTGATATTCTGGAAGAACAGATCCAGATTCAGGGATTGAACTTGAATGTGATTGATACCGCAGGAATCAGGGATACCAGCGATGTGATAGAAAAGATAGGTGTGGAGAAAGCAAAAGAATATGCGGATCAGGCGGATTTGATTATTTATGTTGCAGATGCATCCCGGGATCTGGATGAAAATGATATACAGATCGCGGAACTGATTTATGGGAAAAAGTGTGTGATCTTGTTGAATAAGTCGGATTTAAATACGGTAAGTACTCAAAGGGATCTAAAAATCTGTTTGAAGGAAAAGTTTTTGGAAATAGAAAACAAATTAAGTGTTGATAAGGTGGAAAATCAAGACAGCTTGGAAAAGATATCCACAGAGGTGGAAAATAATGTGGATAATTTGATAGAAAAAATTCCTCTTATAGATATTTCCGTAAAAACGGAACAGGGGATTACTGAATTCGGAAATATTTTGCAGGAAATGTTTTTGGAGGGGAATATTTCTTTGAATGATGAAATTCATATTACAAATCTGAGACATAAAGAAGCATTGGAAAATGCATATGATTCTCTGGTGAGAGTAGGGGAGAGTATTCGAAATCAGATGCCGGAGGATTTTTATTCCATTGACTTGATGGATGCATATGAAACATTGGGAAGTATTACAGGTGAGACGATTGGAGAAGATTTGGTAAATGAGATATTCAGCAAATTCTGTATGGGAAAATAAGGACTCTTATGATGTCATCGTGGTCGGCGCAGGACATGCCGGCTGTGAAGCTGCCCTGGCAACAGCCAGACTTGGATTTCATACTTTATTATTTACGATCAGCATTGACAGTATTGCGATGATGCCTTGTAATCCGAATATCGGAGGGAGTTCCAAGGGACATCTGGTACGTGAAGTAGATGCTTTGGGTGGAGAGATGGGGAAGGTGATAGACCGGGCATTTATCCAGTCAAAAATGTTGAATAAATCAAAAGGACCGGCGGTCCATTCTCTTCGCGCACAGGCAGATAAGGCAGATTATAGCAAGAAGATGAGGCAGGTACTTCAGAATCAGGAACATCTGGAAATCAGGCAGATGGAGGTAACTGATATTTTAGCTGAAAATGGAAAGATCACTGGTGTACAGACTTATTCTGGTGCAATTTATCACTGTAGTGCGGTAGTGTTATGCACTGGTACTTATCTCCGCTCACGCTGCATTTATGGAGAGGTAAGTACACAGACCGGACCAAATGGTCTGCAGCCGGCAAATTATCTAACTGACAGTTTAAAAAAGCTTGGAATTAAAATGTATCGTTTTAAGACGGGAACGCCTGCCCGGATTGATAAAAATTCAATTGATTTTTCTAAGATGGAAGAACAGAAAGGTGATGAATGCGTTGTACCATTCTCGTTTACAACTAACGCAGATGATGTGCAGATTGATCAGGTGTCATGCTGGCTCACGTATACAAATGAGAAAACCCATGAAATTATTAGAAATAATCTTGACAGATCACCTTTGTTCTCCGGAATGATCGAAGGAACTGGACCTCGATATTGTCCGTCAATTGAGGATAAAGTGGTTAAATTTTCTGATAAAAATAGACATCAGGTATTTATTGAACCGGAGGGAATTGAAACTAATGAAATGTATGTAGGCGGAATGTCAAGTTCTCTTCCGGAAGATGTACAGTATGCAATGTACAGAAGTGTGTCTGGTTTAGAGAATGTGAAGATTGTAAGAAATGCTTATGCGATTGAATATGATTGTATTGATGCAAGACAGTTGAAAAGTACGTTGGAATTTAAAAAGATTGCGGGATTATTCAGCGGAGGCCAGTTTAACGGCAGTTCAGGGTATGAGGAGGCAGCGGCACAGGGATTGATCGCGGGAATTAATGCGGCAAGAAAACTGCAGGGAAAAGAGGGAATTGTAATTGATCGTTCTCAGGGATATATTGGTGTGCTGATTGATGATCTTGTAACAAAGGAGAGTCATGAGCCTTATAGGATGATGACTTCCCGTGCGGAGTACAGACTTTTGCTCCGACAAGATAATGCGGATCTGCGTCTGACTAAAATAGGATATGAGGTTGGTTTGATTGATGAAGAGCGTTACCAAAATTTGTTATTAAAGGAACAGCAGATTCAGAAAGAGATTGAAAGAGTAAATCATACGAATATAGGTACGTCGGAAGAGGTTCAGTCATTATTAAAATCTTATGACAGTACACCGTTGATATCAGGAATTAAGCTTGCCGAGTTGATACGAAGACCAGAATTAAGTTATGAGTCACTGGCTCCTATTGATCATGATCGTACAGAACTTCCCTATGATGTAGGTGAGCAGGTCAATATTAATATAAAGTATGAAGGCTATATAAAGAGACAGCAGCGGCAGGTTGAACAATTTAAAAAGCTTGAGGGAAAAAGAATACCGGACAATATTAATTATGATGAAGTGCATAGTTTGCGGATCGAAGCGAAGCAGAAGTTGAATGAAATTAGACCTTTATCAATAGGACAGGCGTCCAGAATATCCGGAGTTTCACCTGCAGATATATCTGTGCTGCTGGTATATTTGCAATCTGAATATATGGGAGCGGTGGTAAGTTGATGGACGGCGCTGTGTGCCAGTGACATACGTTAGTAGTCGTAGAAAATTTAGATAAGTAAAGATTTCCAGCTGTGTGGTTGGATGATTTGAAGATTATTCAACCTATTTTATCCATCCGCAAAAAAACGTGTTGAAGCACTCCTGTGTCTGCTAATGCAGCTGCTTTTTGTTCATTAATAATATGTTACTGATTCAACAGGTCATTTGCATTGCAATGAATTTTGTGAAAATGACCTGTTGAATCGCAATCGTACAGTTGGAAAATTTTTGGCTTGTTATAGTTTGCATGTATATTGATATGTATATTTTTGAGAAAGGTTGAATTAGATATTGAACAGAAAGTTTTTTGAAAAATTAGAGTTATTAGGTCTGAAGTTGGATGAAGAACAAT
>VSNK01000274.1 GCA_009774255.1 Faecalicatena sp. | reverse complement strand
CCTGTATATTCTGTGGAATTAATTTATTTTCATAATTATCAATCTGAAGCTTATCTATAAAAGGAACTATTTGTTTAAACTTTTCAAGTGTGAGCAATTTTCCGTTCGAAAAAAGATAAATCAATGCCTTTCCCAGCTTATTTCTGGCATATTCGGCAAATTCAAATATACGTTCATCTATAAATGGCTCATTATTTGAAAAAAGAGCAACGGAACCGTCATATTCCAAATCATCTAATTCATCAATGATTGTCGCAAACATTTCCTTACTCATCTTACAATACGGACGTTGTTCTTCATACTTGTTAACCGGACAAAAACTACATTCTCCGTTACAGCGGTTAATGGTTTCTATTTCTATATATCTAAAAAGGGGATTTTCCCTTTTAAAATACTCTATATACCTTTTAATCTCATGGTTTCTGCGAATTCTATAGTCGTCAAAATCCTTTGATGGCATAATTTCCTTTAGAGAGATGATATTTTTGAATCCAATAGCATGCAAATTTTCTATTATTTGCTTATTTTCATAAATAGTAACCAGAATCAATACTTCATCACCTGGGACTATGCTATCTATACTTCGCACAGGAATACCAGATATGTTATCAGGATTACCATCTATATCCAAAACCAGTATTTCCTCTATGTAAGGTTTCATATCATCCCCTATATAATTTAAAAACCTTCTTGTCCATTCGCCCGCACCATATAAATATACAGTACTCGTTCCGAACAATTTCTTTAGATTGTGTTCTCTTATTTTTAAATCATCCATATCATATGCCTTTCAAATTCTACTGTTTTCTTCACTATCTACCATTTTTCCATGCTGCATTCAACTATATTATCCTGACTTATTCCAAGTGAAAGAAGCTGATTGGTAATTTCAGTTCTAAAATTTTGTACTGCATTAATAAACACAAAATTGCAAAACCTTAACACCGCTTCCCGAACTGAAAACACATTTTTCTGCAGACTAATTGTTTGTTTTTCTTCACTATTATCACAAAAGACTATCATCGAACAGACTCCACTTTTTCTCAATTCATCATATAATATTATGCCATTGTCAGAATAACCCACAATAACATAACCACGGTTTTTTCCATAATAATCTACTGTCCTGGATATATCAGAGAGTCCATAAATGTGTTCTGCAGAGCTGCTCATTTTCTCAAATTCATTTGTTTGTAATGCTAATCTTGCACTTTCCCACCATACATCTGCAAAAGGTATTTTGTCATTCTTCCATGGTTTTCTATTCCCAATAAAATGAATGATCGCCCCTTGCATATTCTCATCTAATACCGGGTAATAGCGTTGATATATTTCTTCACTGAACATAGGGTTATAATTATAGTGATAGTCAATGATTTTTATCCTCTCATGACATATGCGATGTATAATATCTTGTTCCAGCCATTCATTATGAACAGTAATATTCTCCAGCAATTTTTCCTCTATATGATCACGCCTCATATTTTTTAGATTCCATAGAATGACACCTGTATTTATATAATCCGACATATCAGGAAGATTGCTTCTTTTTCTAAGCTCACACGCCCAATTAGGATGCCTTATCAAAACCATTTCTTGTACACCGGCCGCATAAACATCCTCAATATCCGTTTCATATAGTTTTCTTAGGTCGGTCATAACAACCAAATCTGAGTCGATAAATAAACACTGGTCGGTATCTGGCAAAACAGATGATGCTAACATCTTATAAAATGTCGCTTGTGTAATATGCGCTTTCCCTTCTGCTCCGGCAACCTTTGTTTTGTCCACATTTATACATTGCACAGTTATATTCTCAAGTTCATTTTCCAAAGACTCTATCCATTGTCTGCTCGCAAGTCCTGAATTTTCGTCACATAATACAGTGAATGCAATAGTCGCCGAACTGTCAGTATACTTTCTTGCAGACCATATTGCTATTCTTGTTTGAGAAATATAGTTTTCATCGGTTGCCATCAGAACATTTATTTCATTCATTCTGCAATTATCCTTTCCTTCGAACAACTTTGTATCTTTTATTTGTCAGGAGTTAGAACCACATTGCATCGTTCCTGTTCCTCTTCAAGTGGCTTACGTGACATCAGCAAATAAGCAATTATACCTGCCATCTTAGTGTCTGATTGGCTCCTATCCTTGTCCACTCCAAATGTGGGTTCCTATTTCAGAACCCACACCATTGATACTTAACCAAATTCTTTATTTGTTTTCAAATGTATATCTTTTAGTTCCATCTGTAACTCTTATGAATACATTTCCGCTCGGTTCACCACCTAGAGCTTCTGTAATATTCTCCCATGTTGTAGATACCCAATTATCATCATTCACACTATACTTACCTGCTGCAAGTGCAGTATAGTTAGTCCCATCACCAGAAACTTCTACTGTCACGCTGTTCGATGTAAAACCTGTACTGGAATCTTTTGCAATCCATAAACTGCCACCAGCCCAATGTCCATATGCTGTCTCATCTGTATAAGTTGGAGCCGTCTCATGCTTCGCAATCGTCCATGTCAAACCGATGCTTGGCGTTGTCATTGCATTTGGGCCTGCTGGAATTTCTTTATTGTTTGTTTTTCCAGAAAGCTGCACTGTTGTTGTACCCCATTTAGATTCATCTGGACTTGCCTTAACGACATATTTAAATTCGTTATTGCTGTCACCATTACCTCCTTTAACCTCAAAATTATCCGGTGCTCCTGCAACTGTCGCCTTCGCCGTTGCACCATCTTTCGTAATAGCTTTGCTATCGCTTCCAACCTTCAATGTCATAAGAAGAGCCGGAGTTGTTGCAGCATTAAGAGCATCCTCATCCGCTACAAGAGTAATATCCTTCTCAGCATCTCCCGCTGTTACGGTTGCCGCAACAGATACATCTACATCCACACTGTTTTTTCCCTTAAAGCTGACAGCTTTGCTGGAACTGGCATAAGAAGCTGTACCACCGTCTGACGCTGCCGGTATAAGAAAATACACGCCCTCATTGTTTGCTGTCACTGTGGTCGTTCCATCTGCTAATGATCCTGCATCTTGAATCACACGCTCTGGATCAACATAGTAATTAAATACACCCTTAACGTCTGCTTCCGTTGGAAGTGTCACATCAATTACATTCTTATCCACATGGTTAAATGAAGTACCTGTACCGGTTGCGCTATTTGTCGGATCACCATCTGCGGAAAATACTGTCATGCTGCTTCCTACCACCATTGTTGCGACAAGAGTTCCTGCCATAACTTTTCTTAGATTCATACGAATACCTCCTGATTCTACATTTGTTTTTTAATTTTTTTATTTAACATATAGCATGTTAAATCTGCATTTACACCCATTACCCTTCTACAATCACGGTAACGGTCACTCGAAGTGTACTGATCGTGTTCTGGTCATCGTCCACCAGATGGTAGACCGCCACGCAGTCATAAGTTCCAGCATCAAGTGCTGTGTCAAGCGCGATGTCCCCCAAGCTGCTGCCCACTGGGATTACAGGTGATTTATAGATTGCGTTCTCTTCATCTGACGTAAGGAACAGATCAAGATACACCGCATTCGTATTTTCTGCCAGATTTTCAACATAGGCATCTGATGAAACCGCATCTCCTGTCGCAAAGTGCCAGTCATAGTTCATTCTCACAGTATAGTATCCAGGATCAACAAAATCTTCTTCTGCCATCTGTTGAATCACTTCCTCGACATTATCCGGGGTAACAACTACATTCCGCCGTTCTTCCTCCGGTTTCTGCGCCAATAGCAGATAAAGGATAATGCCCCCCAGTACAAGGATGACAACGACCAGAATAATAATACCGACTGTTTTACCCTTCCCCTCCTTTCTTTTCTCTCCTTTCTTTCTGACTTGATTTGATTTTGCTGTACTCATGTGTGCACCTCCGAGTTTCTATATTAAAACTGCGGCAATTTCCGCTGCTTCAATACCAAATCTTACTATTCTGATACCTCTTTGCATCCAAAATGATATGGCTGGCCGAATAATGCCTGTCAATTATTCAAAACAATCTCTTTCTCCGTTTCCCCTGCATCATCAAATGTAACTACTAATACCGCAGGCAACTTCACCGTATCCGCGAAACATTTATTTTACCCACTCTTCACTAAGCAGGAGCTTTTCTTCCTTATATCTGACGGCTTCCATATCATTCTCCATCCCTAACAGCTCCTTGTCTGTGCCTTTCCACCTGACGGAAATAACTTTTGTTGCCGCCGAACTTCCAGAACCAAGATCTACATCTATACTGGCAGGCTTCCCCGCCTTTAAAGTATAAGAATTTTTCACAAGATCCGGCATCCTATCTTCACCGAGTTCCATATTTTCCCCAGAAGAAAGGTTTCCCTCTGAATTTTTTTTCTGTCAATAGTACTTTCTGCATCTGATTCTACATCGTTTTCTAAAACTGCATCTCGATCTGAAATCACATCTTTGATGTCCAAATGATTTTTATCAGACGGTGCGGACGCTCTATCCAGGAGTGGGCTGCTGTTCCCCCCAGTATCTTCTTCCTTCATATTTTCCATCGGAGCCGTTTTCTGAATCTCGCTAAGAACCGGACTAGATTCTGAATCTGCGTTTTGATCCACATTGTTTTCTTCGCCGAAATCCAGACCTTGGGCTGATGTCACGTTCCACGTAACGTTCACTAAAAGTGCAACATCTCCCACTGTTGACCAGTCCCCTTTTTCATTCACTGCACCGGTAAGCTGAAAGGAATACTCCGGAATTGAAATGCCGTTCAGGTCTTCTTTCAATCCATAGCTGTATTCTCCGCGTTCCTGGTCATAACTGTACTCGAACGCAGCCTCCGGCGCAGCCGGAATGGTTGTATGTATGGATGAACCTTCCATTTTGACAGGCACGGTACGCTCTCCGTCTGTTAAAGCCATATACAGGCTCGTATTGGTATCATTTATGAATCCCCTGTCCTCTGTCATCGTAATGCTGCCGAGTGAATCCGGGGAAATGCTGATATCTACCTCTACATCAACAGGCACGGTACTTCTGTTGATGATCGTAACATGGTCGCTGGAACTGCTGTACTCTTCCGCCGTGTGTCCATCTGACCGATGAAAGAAAACGGTCGCGCCTTTTTCAAAAGTCTTACCGCCATATGCTGCGGCGTTGGTTTCTTCAATTAATTTCTGTGGGTCAAGCACAAAATCAAAGATTCCATCCACATCCGTTGGAAGAACCACCTGATATACATCCGGCTTTATGAGTCCTTCCATCTGACCAGCGCCTGATATATTGGTCTGCCCAGGTTCTTCTGCTGATATGGATATGGATGAACCTATCGCCATCACTGAGGATAATGCAAGCACAATCACTTTTCTAAAATCTCGTTGCATTGCCAATTCACCTCCATTTTAATTCGTGTAGTAATTTTCAATTTGTGTTATTAGTTTCCGAGACTACACAATTCCAACACACAGTTCTCACCCTAAACTTACTTACACAATCTCCACATCCTGTATCATCACCGGTTTTCCCGCTTCCTGGCACAACTGCACCAGACTGCTCCCATCTCCATAGTAGGCATCGCACAGTGCAATCGCCCGGTTCATCTCCGGGGAATCGTCATAAATCCCCCATCCGTCCTTCCTGTACTTTTCCACCAGCATTTGGTAGTCCGCCCAAAGCTGGGGCCGCATGGAACTGATCGTTGCCTCAATCAGCGGATGGGGGCGCCACAACAACGCAGCTTCCTCTTTATTTTCATAAAATACATGAAACACGGACTTCATTTTTTCTAACATCTTTTCCTGATGTTCTAGCAACGCGCTGACGCTGGTATTATACAAGAAAATTTTTTTCCATTTTCCGTCCTGCTTCTGTATAATCTTCAACCATTCTTTCGGAATCTCCAATTCTTTCTTCTTGGTTCTTCGTATCTTTTCAAACTTAGGAGAACCTGATCCAACAATCGTCTTTTCCCAATGCCCCCTCGTCTCTTCCCCGCATTCCTTCGTCAGTACCTTAATGTATACCTGCCGCATGGCCTCAGACTGCACCACCACTTTATCCGCATTGAGCACCCCCGACACGGTGCAGAAATGCGCCATTCCTTCCACAGCCCTGTCATCTTCCGGATCCACCTCGCCCAGTACAAAGTAGGGAATATACACCAACATATCTGTACGTTTTTTCAGTTCTGTGGAATAAAATCTCGGATCCACGCTGGTCACATAGTTGTATTGGTCATAGGGATTATGGATAAATACCATATCCGGCCAGCGCTTCTGAATATCATAATTTTCATAGTGGGTCACCGTCACATAATCCGGCATTTCATCGCCTTCGTAATGATATTTGCTGAATGTACCGTCCGGGTTTCGGTCATAATAGGGAATAGGAACGACATACACATCGCAGTCCTCATCTTCCTCTGCTACCTTCCAAACACTTTCCAGGGAATCCCACATGGATGCTTTATAGGGAAGGAACACCACTTCCCGCCGATCCGGTATCTGCCCACCAAGCAGTTTTCTGGCCTGTTTTATCTGTCCGGTAAGATTGTGCAGCGTGGCACGGCGTTCTTCCGGGTTATGCAGTACCTGCGTCATCTGATACAGGCTTTCACAATAATCTTCCAGCTTGTGAACCGTTTCCGTTCCTTCACCGTAAATCATTTCCAATTCACTGCCCATGGCAATGGCCATCTCCTGGCATTCTGAAAGAAGTTGCCGGATCCCGTCTTCGTTCACGCGCTTTGTTGTCAGGTTCGCCTTCAATGTTCTATTTGCTTTTTCCAATAAATTCATCATGGAAAACATCTGCTTCCTCAGCGCACGGCTCATTACGTGATTCTCCTTCTTTCATTCAGCTATTCAGCTTTTTTATTTTGCTTTTCCTTTAACTTCTTTTCTTTCAGCTTTATTTATTTCATTTAAAATAAGGCACATTGGTCATCGGAAATAAGTTTCTAAATCCATCCAATGATGCGGAACCCTCCGCTTCGCTCCCTGCTACGTCATGCATTGTCACCAGCCGTAGGCTGATGACCTACGTGCACTTCTTTCCGCACTTTCTTTCGCATGTTCACAGAGTCCTGGCATACCCAATCCACAGGCGTTTGGCATACTGCCAAACCCTGCCTTCTAATGCCGTGAGTTGTTTTTTTATATCATAAACCGCACATTTTAGTCCTTTCGGTAAAACCCAGGCTGCAGAATCGTTCAAAAATAACTGATTCATCTGACTTGTGTCAATGCCCATCTGCCAGGGAAAAATCTTAACGCAACTCTCTGTGTCTGCATTTTTTTCCTGGCAGATGAACATTCGTACCGCGCCATCTGCACAAATTATTTATTCACAATTCCTTCTAACCAGGATTTATCTAAATGGCTGTTTTTATGATCCATATAAATCAATGTAATGCATATCAATATAATAC
>VSNK01000273.1 GCA_009774255.1 Faecalicatena sp. | reverse complement strand
GTCGAGGCTTTTTGACCTGTGCAGCCGGAGAAATAGACAAGCCAAGATGTGTCAGTTATTTTTCTACAACTCCTAAACCCAGTATATCAGGAACAGGGGTGGAAATAAATGGTCAGAGTACACGGAAAAACAGCGCAAATGTTGGTTATTTATGATCTAAGGAAATCCATTTTTCGCAAACAGACACAAATGCATTTCCCTGTAATGGAAGAGTTCACTTCGCCTTACCAATGTTTCCAGAACACTTACATCTGCCTTTTCATTTGCTCATTTGCATTCGGCAAACAACGCAGTATCCCTGTCCTGCGCGCCCATAATGTCGATTTCTGTCTGACTGAGTAATACTTACACTCAATTCCATGCACTAATTGATACATTTTTCTTGACAGATGAACCTGCTTTGTGTATTATATTCTTGGAGGTCATACTTTATGAATCCAAACTACAACCAGAATTATACACGGGAAGAAATTGATACTGTCCTTACAAAGATAAAGTCTTGTGTTGAAAAAAATAGATAGACCATCTCACTGAATGAAAACCGCCAGGGAAACATAGACTTTATTAATGAGTACAATATCCGAAGCGATAAGCAAAAATCTATATTGATGCAAATTGAGACAGACGACTTCTGCCATTCGCTTCAGAACACAAAAATCGGATATGAATACGAAGTTCTCTATGTGTTTGTCCCTCAAGTACAGCTCTTCAATGCCGAAGGCGAGGAAGAAACTGTTGATATATATACCAAATTCAATGTAATTGACCTTCCATCAGGAAGCAGAGCTGTCGTTATATCATTTCATAAAAGGAATAAACCCATCGATTACCTGTTTCGATAATGGTGGGTAGAAAGGAGGAGCTGCAGTTGAATGCAAAGAAAGTGTTTTGTGAAGAGTGTAGAAACGATGTGGATTACGTTGTTGCAACTACACCGATGACTGGTTCCATCAGGAAAAAAGAATATTCCTATATTGGGAAGGAAGCCCATTGCGCTGAATGTGATTCCCATATTTATGTTGCAGAAATCTCAGACGCAAACCTGCGTGCTCTGTACGATGTATATCGGCAAGATAACGGGATCATTGCCCTTGATCAGATCCGGGAAATTCCCGTGAAATATGCTATTGGGAAAAGGCCTCTTTCTCTACTCCTTGGATGGGGAGAACAAACCTTCTCCCGGTACTACGACGGAGATATGCCTACAAAACAGTATTCAGACATTCTTGTCCGAATCTACAATGAGCCTTTGTTTTATTCTGAACTGCTCGAATCAAATAAAGGGCAACTGAAATCAGCTCTCGCTTATGAAAAGAGCCGTCGTGCTGTTGATGCATTGCTCTCTCCTGATATGCCGACAAACAGCAAAATCAGCCTTGTCATCCAATACTTGCTGAACCAGTGCGAAGATATCACTCCACTCGCCCTGCAGAAGGCTCTCTATTATATTCAGGGCTTTTACTATGCCTTTTATCAGGCATTTCTCTTTACAGAAGACTGTCAGGCATGGGAACATGGTCCGGTCTACAGGGACATATATTTCCGCTATAAAGATTATCGATTTGATCCCATTGAAAAGGCAGAAGACTTTGACTCGAATGTGTTCTCTTCCGGAGAGAAAGCCATCTATGACAGCGTCATAGATAATTTGTGCTGCTATAGTGGAAAGGTGCTTGAACGTTTCACTCACAACGAGGCTCCGTGGCTTACCACTCGAGGGGATCTTCCTATCACAGCTCCGTCTGATCGTATAATTGATAAAGAACTCATTGGAAACTATTTCAGCACGGTGAAGGCAAAGTATAACATGCTCAGTCCCGGCGATGTCAGAGAGTATGCACAGGCTATGTTCTTTCGTAAATAAACGTGCTTAAATCTCTATATCTGTTTTTTATTGAGCGTCTGCTACTGCGGATGCTCTTTTTTTCTATAGGAAACTACTTCGAATTTTCCTATAGTTACTATTCGTTACAGTTCACGGCCTAACCGGCCGCGAACTGTAACGCATCCAGCCCATTGAAAAGTCGCCTAACGGCGAGGGGCTGGATGCCTCAAACCGCAGCTTTACCGGCCGGATGCCTTGCAGCATGGGGCACCGTGAACAGTAACACTTTCATGGCCAAAAACAACGTTTTAAGGACAAATGGATGAAATAAGTTTAAATTTGTGGTATCATTAAACGATTAAAGACGGAATGAAATCTACACAGAGGAAAAGATCATGATGAATATAGCGATTATAGATGACGAGCCTGAGATTTTGGAAAACACCAGAAAGTGTGTTGAGAATGAGGTCACGCCGCAGGATGAAGCGACGCTCTTTACTTATACACAGGCGAAGGATTTTCTCCGGGAAAAGGAGCAGGGATGTGAGTTTGATATCTTGGTTTCGGACATTGATATGCCGGAAATGGGCGGACTGGAGCTTGGAAAACGGATACAGGAAGATGGAGGCGGCGGCAAGATATATCTGGTGTTCCTGACGGCATATCTTGAGTATGCGGCAGAGAGCTATATCATAGAAGCATATCAATATATTCTCAAGGAAGATATGGAAAAGAGGCTGCCGCCTATCCTGAGACAGTTGATCGACCGCGTGAAGAGAGAGAAGAAGCAGTTCAGATTGATCGGCACACCGACAAGCAAAGTGCAGGTGTATTACAGGGATATTATATACATCGAGAAGGAAAAGGGGGCAAAATACATTTGCTACATAACAGTACATGGTATATATAAAGAAAGGATCTCATTAAAAAAACTGAGCGGGGAACTTGTAAGTGATGAGTTCCTTTTGGTTGAACGCGGATATATTCTAAATGTTTCACATGTTGCCGGTATGAAAGATGGCATGGTCCAGATGGATAATGGGGCAAAGATTTTTGTCAATAGAATCAGTGCAAAAAAAATAAAAGAGCAGATCAGCTTGTACAGGGGAAATCTGTAATGGGTACAAAGGCTCTTCTTATAGGGATTTCTCTTTTTGAAGCGGGGATATTATATTGGCTGTTATGTGGGACAGTATTAGATAGAAAATATTTTCAGAAAAAAGACTGGGTGATCATATATACGAGTATCGTCGGGATCGGCATTGAGGTGGGAGGAAATCGCGGCCTGATATTTTTTTCGCAGTTGGCATTTATTATAAGTGTTGTTGCTACATGTATATGTGTGATATTGATAAATGGGCAGTATAAATTTCTGAGAACTATAATCGTTATTTTCTATTATACTACGGTGGCATTGATGGATTTTTTTGCCGCTTTTGTGAGTATGACAGTATTCAGACAGGAATTTATAGATGTGGTTTATTTATATGCGAATTCAATCATGGAATGTATACTTTTTCTCTGTGTAAGGATTGTCATTGCAGTCTGTGTATACCTGATTGTTAAACAGAATTTTGACGAAACATACATACACGAATTCCAGAGTGTATTGCTGTTTATTACGATAAGCATGTGTCTGATGTTAGGGCGCTATCACATAGCAATTGTAAGATTGATGTATGAAGAGAGGGAGCAGGAAGCAGGAGCAACAGGGCTTTCTCTTATAGGAGTTGTGCTGGCTATATTCTTTACAGGAATGCTATACTTGAAGAATAAGACTCTAAAAAAAGAGAAAGAATTTTTGATTATGCGTGATACTATGGTGACGCAAAAATTTGCAGAACTGGAAGAGATTATGGAAAAGAACCGCCATTTATCCCATGACCTGAAAAATCATATGCTTGTTCTCAAGAATTATGAGAGGGAAGGAAACTACGAAGGATTGCATAACTATATAGAAGAAATAGAGGATGAGTTTTTTGATACAAAGAAAAGAGTCTGGACGGGAAACCAGATTGCCGATATGATGTTGGAACAGAAAAGAGCTTTGGCAGAACAGGGGAGCATAACATTTACAATACAGGCAGTACCGATTGCAGAGTGGCCGCTTGACGATAGCGGGACATGTTCCGTGTTAGGCAATTTATTGGATAACGCTATTGAAGCATGTAAAAGAATAGCTGGTGATAAGGATAAGTGGATATCTATAAAGATAGAAAATCAAAAACAATTTTTATTTGTCAAAATAGAGAATTCGGTCAGTGGAACGCCAGTCATGAAGAATGGGAGGCCTGTGTCCATGAAACATGATAAAATGAGACATGGATATGGATTGAAAAGCGTGGAACGGATCGTGAATAAGTATGAAGGTACAATTGCATACCAAAGTAAAGACAATGCTTTTCAAGTTGAGATTTTGTTTTAATAAAAAAATAATGTAAAGGAGGGGCCGCAATATGCAGCAGAATTCAATTTTAGATTATGCGGGCGATTTATCAAAGGAGCTTGAGGAGATAGAGAAATTAATCCCGAATGAGGAACAAGTAGAAACCGCATATACATATACTTTGATGTGTACGGCATTTTACACAATAGTATGTTGTTAATTGTAAGAAGAATAAAAAGGCTGTTGTAAAACGATAGATTTATATAATGTATGGCACGAATATTAATAATCTCGTAGCTATAGATTGTAAGGCTATCAATTTTTACAACAGTTTTTTAGTTTCATTCAAATGAAAAGGATAACAAAATGTTTTTTACAGAATTTTATGAATCTTTGACTGAATCAGGATTCAATTTACTATGGCAGCAAGTTCAGGATAAGCGTATTCTTGAAGGAATATTTCCGGATTTTAAAGAACAACTGGAACTCCGTTTGCAGAATATATGCGTCAGAACGTTGATCGTAGAAATGCATGATCACGACAACCGCGGAAAATTAAAAGGAAAAGATTCGCGGGAGAAATACGAATATTTCTGCAAAGAGATCATTAAAAAAGAGGAATTTATAAAAGGAACATTTGCTCGTTATCCGGTCTTGCGTCGGTGTACGGAAGAAGCGGTGAACAATATGGCGGTATTTTATGCTGACATCATAGAATGCTTTCTGAAGGACAGACAGGCGATACAGCAGATGTTCTGCCGGGGAAAGGAAGTGCGAAGTATCCGCAGGATCAAGGGCGGTTTTTCTGATCTGCACAATAAAGGCTGCTGTGTGGTAAGGGTTCTGCTGGAGAATGGAACTGAGATTTTGTACAAACCCCGATCCATGGAGAATGAAAAGAGATATGCGGAGATGCTGCATTGGCTGGCCGGAGAGACCGGGATCAGCCAGTATGAGTATGCAATCCTGTCGTATCCGGATCATAGCTGGTGTTCCATTGTTGATTATACGTCCTGTGATTCCCAGGAGGAATTAGAGGACTATTACGAGCGGCTGGGAGTTCAGATGTTTCTAACCTACCTGTTAGGAACAAAAGACTTACATTGCGAGAATATCATTGCATTTGGCAGATACCCGGTATTAATCGATCTGGAGACATTGACGAATTTCCGGTATAACCGCAGCCGCATAACCGCAAATGATGAAATCTGTTATCAACTGTCACAATCCGTATTATATACCGGGATACTGCCGTTCTATCATTGGAACAAGGAAGGGAAGGGCGTTAACAGCAGCGTGATAAGCGGCGCGGAGGGACAGCAATACCCATTTAAAGTGCCTGTAATTATCTATGGCGGGACTTCCGATATGAGGATTACATACAGATATCCGGAATCTGTGAAGAATCAGAATCTTGCGACAATCAGGGGAGAATTTCACGAACCGTTATTGTATATGGAGAACCTGCGGAAAGGATTTCGGGCGGCTTATCTTGCGGTTATAGAGAAAAAAGAAGAATTCCATTCTCTGTTAAAAAAAGCAGAAGATTTACAATGCCGGTATGTGGCAGTAGATACACAGCGTTACAGTATGGTTTTGTCGGCGTCATATCATCCGGAGCTGTTAAAGAGTCAGTCGGAACGGGAGTGTTTTCTCTATTCCATACAAAAAGGGCGGAAAAAAGATGAGAAAAAAATCGTGGACAGGGAAGTAAAAGCCTTGTCTGACGGTGATATTCCGTATTTCTACTATGATATGGACAAGAAGGATCTGGAAGACAGGCAGGGCGGGAAAATCAAAAATTACTTTGCATGCAGACCGATAGATTTGCTGTTTCAAAAGCTGGAAGGACTCTGTGAAAAAGATATGGAAAAGCAGTGCGGGTATATAGAACTTGCGTTGGAGATGACAGCCAGCGGAACCGAACGGTTTATGAACGGAGTATATTGTTCCAGGGAATGCAGGGCTTTGGAAATAGATAAGGACGTAAAGGTAAAGAAAGCAAGACGGAAACGAAAAATTGAACTTTTGACAGAACGTGTTCTGCAGAATGCGGTATGGAATCATGCCCATGATGAAGTGAGCTGGCATATGGTACAATTCTCTGACGGGAACAGGAGAAACTGGTCGGTCTGCCCGATGAATATATATATGTATGACGGACTGGCGGGAATGCTGCTGTTAATGTACGGCCTGAAACAATCTGACAGAAGAGCGGAAATTGCTGAGATATATGAAGCACTGAAAAAGCGCCTGTTCCAATATACGGAGTTGGGCCTGCGGTCGTTGGAAAATCTTCAGACCCGGAAAACAGGAATGTATGAAGGAGAAGGCTCTGTTATATATACATTTTTGCTGTTGTATCAGGCGGGGGCAGGGGAGGAATATCTGGATTATGCGAAGAGACATGCCCAGATTATAGAACAGTTAATTGACGGAGATACGAAGTATGATCTGCTTAGTGGAAATGCCGGAGCAGTTCAGGTGTTGCTGATGCTGTACGAAATCATTCCGGAAAAAACATATCTTGAGATGGCAGAAAGGGCAGCGGATGTGTTGGAGAAGTCGGCAGAAAAACAAGAACGGGGGATCGGCTGGACGACAGAAGAAGGAGTGCCGCCCATGGCAGGAACAGCACACGGGAATAGCGGGATATTGATGGCTTTTCTATATTTGTGGCATGTGACATCGAAGGACGGATATGGACAATTGGCTGAAAAGATCTGGGAATATGAAGAATCCTTATATGACCCGGAGATAAATAATTGGCTGGATGTGCGGTCAGGAAAGCAGGAGGCGGATAGTATCGGGGCAATTGCATGGTGTCACGGGGCACCCGGGATATTGTATGCAAGGATGAAGTGCCGTAAATTCGTAAAAGACCGGAAATGGAAGAATCGTCTTGAAAAAGATATGCGCAGAGCCTATAAGAAATTGAAAGAATGCTGGCGGAGGGATAGCTGGAGCCTGTGTCATGGGATATGCGGGAATCTCTGGATATTAGAAAAAGCATCCAAGATTCTGGGGGAAAAGGATGAGATATTCGGCAGTGGCCTGGCATGGGAGGAGGTTCGTCTGTTGCCGCAGGAGAAGGAAAATCCAGGGCTCTTGAATGGATATGGAGGGATTTTACTTTATCTGTTGCAAAAGATATGATGGAGGATTAAAGGTTTTTTTGATTTTATTCGTAGGGAAAGAAAGTTTTGACAGTCAAAAATGCATTCTTACGGACAATGGGTTGAAATATCAAGAAAAAATAATATAC
>VSNK01000272.1 GCA_009774255.1 Faecalicatena sp. | reverse complement strand
ATATATATTTCAAGCCGCAAAGAACCATTTAGGAGTGACCTAAAAAAGATATTGGAAGAGAGGAACTTTGACGGACACCAGCCTTTGATCATAGAGATCTGTCCTTTTGACCGGAAGCAGATTTTATCACTTTATAAGAAAAATGGCAAGAGAAGAAATATATATAAGATGCGGCGTTATCTGTCAGATAAAGAAACGATCTTTCGTATTCCACTGCTTATACAATATGCGGATATCATTATAAAAGACTATTCGGATAATGCGTCCCCTTCACTTTGGCAGGCATTGCATTTGATTGAAGAGGAATGGATAGATAAAGTGGCGCAGTTTTGGTATGGCAGACAAGAACTTGGAAAAGGCCTTAAGGAGAAAAAGGAGGTTTATAAGAAAAATGCCAGAGAATTTATTCTCAGAATGTGCAAAAATATGATACAAAATAAGGATGATTGCTTTAAAATTGAAGAGATTGAGAAATTTTATCCCAGTTTTAATGAGATGCTTCTTGAATCCGAAAATCGTAAATTCTTCTTTTCTACAAGGCAGTTGATTCATAAAAAAAATGAAGATGAGTATGAATTTATCCATCCGCTTTTTAAGGAATATTTTGCGGCACTTCTTTTAGTATCTCTGGAAGGTCTTACGTTTGAACAACGAAAGAGGTTATTGAATGAAGAGGCCAGTAATTATCATGAGTTTTATGTCCATTGGCTTCAGGATATTTCTGCAGAAGAGTTTGATAAAAATATGTCTTGCAAGGAGCCGCTGCTGGAAAAATTAAAGCGGTCAATAGAGGGATATGTGTCATATTATGAGGATAAAAGCAGCATAGATACGGCAGACCAAATTCATGAATTGATATCAGCAGACTGTATTTCTCTTAAGGAGGACGCAGAAATTACGGTATATGGCATTTTATGGATTTTTCCATTAGCAGGAGAGATAAAGTGGAAATCATACCAGTTATCACTTTCAGAGATCACTGATTTAATGGAAGATGGAAAACTGTCTCTTACAGATGGAAGACTAAAAGCTCTTTCGGATTTGCAGTACTTTTCTCCAATGAAAAGTCTTGACATACGAAATAACAACATTATTGATCTGAAAGGCATGCAAAAGCAGAGCTCCTTTGAGTATCTATGTTTATATGGTAATCGTTTGAAATCGTTTGAGCCATTAAAGAATATAAAGATTTTGAAATTGGAACTTTCGATCTGGAATGAGGAAAATTTAGAAGAACTTAGTTTATTGTCAGCGGACAGTTACAACATTGATTTGCCGGAAGCCTCCTCTCTTTACATAAAATTAAATCAACTTCAAAATTTTCAAATAAATTGGCGCCTGGCTTTCCCGCCTAAGATTGCAGATTTTCGTAAATGTTACAATAAACTGCCCTACGAAACTTTTTTTAATCAAATTTTAGAGGCGGCTTTCCGATGGACAATAACCTTTTTTTGTACAGAAAAGCACTTTGAATCGGCAGCATTTGATTTGGGCGAAGAAGTAGGAAAGTCTTTTTATCTGAGAAAAGAATATGAAAGGTCACTGGAGGTCTTCAGGTATCTTGAGTCTGCAATGGAAAAAGCAAAGGATGTTGAAGAACGAATTTTTCTAAGAACCAGAGGCTGGATAGGGCAAGTTTTGGCTAGAACGGGAGAGTATGGGCGTGCAATTCCATTGCTGGAGTGCGCATGTGGGGAACAGTGGAAAGATGATGCAGATATTGAAACAAAAATCATGTGGTTTTGGCTGTTGAAGAGTCTGAGACAGGAAAAGCATGATGTGAATGTGGAGGATTATGGTATAAATGATATTTTTGAGGTGATGTTTTTATGGGGAAAAACTTTTGAGGAAGACGGACAGCTTGAGGAGGCGGAAAAAGTGCTGCGTGATCTTTATCAAAGACAAGGTGAATCCATAGGAGAAAAAGATATGAAGAGTTTAGAGACACAGCATTGGCTTGGTCTGACATTGTATTTTTCTGGTCAGTATGAAGAAGCAGAGAGGGAACTGAACGAGTGCTGGCAGAAGCGAATGGAAGTTTTGGGGGAAAGAGATCAGGAGTGTTTAGATACACAATATTGGCTTGGCGCAACGCTAGCTGGAGAGAAAAAATGTAAAGATGCGGAAAGTATGCTGAGTGGCTGCTATGAAAAGTGTAAAGAAGTGCTGGGAGAAAAAAATGAGAAAACATTAGCGGCACAGTGTTCGCTTGGTGAGGTATTTTATAATACGTGTCAGCATGAAGAAGCAGAGAGGGAATTGAGCGAGTGCTGGAGAAGTCGGATAGAAGTCTTTGGGGAAAGAGATACGAAGACTTTATATACACAATTGTGGCTTGGTGCAACGCTAAATCAAGAGAAAAAATATAAAGATGCAGAGCGTGTGCTGTGTGACTGCTATCAAAAGAGGAAGGAAGTGCAGGGAGAAAAACATGAGGATACATTAAGGGCGCAGCATTGGCTCGGTATGACATTTTATGATAGTGGCCAGTATGAAGAAGCGGAGAGGGAACTGAGCGAGTGCTGGAAAAGGCGGACAGAAGTTTTAGGAGAAAGACATAAGGATAGTCTAGAGACACAAAATTGGCTTGGCGCAACTTTAAATCAAAAGAAAAAATATGAAGAGGAAAGAAAGCTGCTGTGAGATTGCTATAAAAAAGAAAAAGAGAATAGGCTTCTGCTTCCTTGTTTTCCAAAATGCTTATAACGTCAGATCACATACCATAGCGGCTGCAATGTTACTAATATTTCCCTGTTTACAAACGTACGTTCGTGCGCTATGATAAATGCACAGCATTGCCAGAAAAGGAGTGGGAAGAATGGAAAGCATACTGTGTGTTGATATTCCGGTGCAGATGATCTCTTGTACGGACACAAACGGAAAGATTACGCCTATCAGGTTCCGCTTTCGGGACAGGGACGGGGAACTCATTACTGTCACTATAGAGAAGATTCTGTCCGAAGATCAGGGCAATAACCGGATAGGGGTGAATTTTTCCTGCTCCGCGGTCATCCATGGGGGCAGGAAAACATTTACACTCTGGTACAACTATTTTGCCCATGAATGGCGTCTTTCCCGCCTGTGCGTCTAGTACAGCATTAGTACAGCATTGCGTAATTAACAGTGAATTCTGCACTCGCTATCTGCGCCAGATGCACGCCTCCAATCCTAGTATAACCCAATTAAATAACCTTACGTTTCACTGGTCTGCTTTCCCGATAGCACATGTGTAAAAGCCTCAGCGTAGCCCGCTACGCCTGCGTTTTTACACATGCACTCTCGAAAAAGCATCCTCAGTGAAACAGAAAGGTATTTAAATCGGTTTATACTAGACGTAGCCCGCTGCGCCGTCGGCTTATAGACGCACAGCTGACACGAATATCGAGCACTATTACTTCAAGATTAATGCAATGATGTACTAGTATAACCCACAATAATTACCACTACCTTACGCGCAGGATAAATTTCCATGTGCAAGGAAGCTGAATGAGGCGATGCCGGTAGCATCGTCGATTGAAGCTGACGCGGCAGATGGAAATTTAGACAAGCGAAAGGTGTGGATAATTATCGTGGGTTATACTAGCCGTCCGGTCAGTCTATGCCCCCGAACAGCTCTCCGCGGATGGAAAAGATTCTCTCTATAGGGATGGATTTTCCATCGGTAAAAATAACCTGGCGGCTGTATTCGTCTATCTTTTTCACCTTGCCAAACAAGGTTACGTAAGCACCGCCGCTCTTTTTTTCATCCGGCTGAAAGTAGGTGACTTCGATCTCCGGCCGGCAATCCAGGTTTTCACGGACAAGCCGGAGCTGCTCATCCAACTGATTTTTTCTGTTCTCATCCAATTCGATGAAGGAATCTGTCAGGCGTGCCGTCTCCTGGATGGCGGCATCATGTCCGGTGAGTGCGGCGAAGGGCGAGAACTGCGCCGCACGGTTTAATGCCGACATCTGAGGATGCCGCTTTGATACGTGGTGCGGAAGATTCATAATGTCATCATATTTGTGTTCCTCCGTCTGTTTCATGCCTTATGTCCTCCGATCTGACGGTTGCGTTCCATCGTGGTTGCTCCTTCCTGCAGGCTCATCCCTTTCAGGATTGCATTTTTTCCGTATTTATTTTTTACGGACAGCATGGCTTCCTGCAGCCTTCTTTCTTTGGAAAGACGTTCAGCTTCCTCTTTCTGTTCTGCTTCCAACGCGGCATAATCTGTGAACAGGTCAAGCTGTTCAAAGCTTTCTGTTTTCACGGCCTGCGCTTCATGAATCAGATGGTTCGCAGCGATAGTTACACGCCGGATCAGCAGGTTTGGATTGATAATCTTATCAAACAGTTCCATCACCGCATCCACGATGATTCGGGAAGAAGAAGTCTGGCGGCTAAGGTTTGCCGTCCCATGGGCATGCTTTGGAACCTTCCGCCCGTAGTGGTCGGTTGTAACTTCCCCATGATAGCTGCTCCTGATTTTGGCATCCGTCAGGTTGTCGATATCATAGCCGATGGTGAGAATCATCTGGTCAGTCACCAGCTTTTTCTCTACAAGATCCAGGGCAAGCAGGTCCGCCATTTCACGCACAACCAGCTTTCCCTTTTCCGCGTCGTAGGGGCACTGCAGCACCTGGCCGGAGCTGATACTGTTTGTTTCCGGTTTATAGGCTTTCACCAGGTCTATGGTCGTCGGCTCCCAGCCCCATGCATGGTCGATCAGGAGCTCCGCATTGACCCCGAACATGCGGTAGAGAAGCTCCTCATTATAAAAGTCCTGATCGCCGCCCAGGGAGCAGCGGGCAATGTCGCCCATGGTAAAGAGCCCCGCGGCTTCCAGCTTTTTCCGGTATCCATGTCCGATCCTCCAAAAATCGGTGAGAGGACGATGATTCCATAAAAGCCGCCGATAGCTCATTTCGTCAAGCTCCGCGATACGCACTCCATGCCGGTCCGGGCGGACGTGCTTCGCCACAATATCCATCGCTACCTTGCACAGGTACAGGTTCGTGCCAATCCCGGCCGCGGCGGTTATGCCTGTGCTGTCCAGGACGTCCAGGATGATTTTTGAGGCAAGCTCCTTCGCCGTCAGCCCATATGTTTTGAGATATTGCGTCACATCCATGAATACCTCGTCAATGGAATACACATGGATATCCTCCGGCGCGATATATTTCAGATAAATCTGATAGATCCTGGTGCTGTATTCCAGATAAAACGCCATCCGGGGCGGCGCAATGATATAGGAAAGCTCCAGCTCCGGATGTTCGGCCAGCTCCGGCGCAAGATAAGAGGAACCGGTGAACTGCCTGCCCGGGGCCTTGTACCTGCGTTCCGTATTGACCTCCCTTACTCTTTGAACTACCTCGAACAATCTTGCCCTTCCGGAGATGCCGTAAGCCTTCAGGGAAGGGGATACCGCAAGGCAGATGGTTTTCTCAGTCCTCGCGGCATCTGCCACCACAAGGTTCGTAATCAGCGGATCCAACTGACGCTCCCTGCACTCCACAGACGCATAGAAAGATTTCAGGTCAATTGCAATATAAATACGGTTTCCGTTCATACGCGGCCTCCTTTCACAGCTTTATGATAAATGTGTTGTCAGTTTCCGCAGCTGCCTGTGTGTCTATTATAGCAGAATGTTTGTTCGGATGCAGCAGTTTTTTATCTGTAACCTTAATTGTGTAGGATTTTAGCGTATACAATATTACAAATGCCTAATTTTCAAGGGTTACAAAGCTTTTTGTGTTTAAATTTTGTATACTCTAATTAGCATATACATTTCCAAAGGGTAATGCCGTGAAAACCGCTGTTTTAAGGCATTCGTTCCTCTGTCTACGCTAATTTTTGCACAATTTAGGCTGTAATCGAAAAGTTATTGTTTACTGACATTATTTACATTTATTATATGCAATTATTATTGATAAGACTCTTTCAACATCGAGATGGTTTTACTCAAAAAATTAGATTATCGAACAATGATTAGTTTCATAGTATCTTGAAATTTGGGGGGGGCAATGGTATCATATTGGATAAACTCAAAGAGAAGAAAATGATGGGGGAAAAGAATATGAGTACAAATCCTTATGCAGGAACAAAGGCGGAGAAGAACCTGGAGGCTGCATTTGCCGGAGAGTCCCAGGCGAGGAACAAGTATACATATTTTGCATCTGCGGCAAAGAAAGAAGGTTATGAGCAGATTGCGGCGCTGTTTTTAAAGACGGCAGATAATGAAAAAGAACATGCCAAGATGTGGCTCAGGAATTGAAAGGGATCGGGGACACGTCTGCGAACCTTGTGGCTGCCGCGGATGGAGAGAATTATGAATGGACGGATATGTATGAAGGATTTGCCAAGACAGCGGAAGAGGAAGGCTTTCCGGAGCTGGCAGCAAAATTCCGTGCGGTGGCAGAGATTGAAAAGCATCATGAGGAGCGTTACCGTGCATTGTTAAAGAATGTGGAAACTGCCGCCGTGTTTGAAAAAAGCGAGGTCAAGGCATGGGAGTGCAG
Organism: Faecalicatena sp.; assembly: GCA_009774255.1. GTDB lineage: Bacteria > Bacillota > Clostridia > Lachnospirales > Lachnospiraceae > Schaedlerella. The sequence continues at coordinate 996 of VSNK01000272.1, read as the reverse complement.
GAACTGCGGTCATATTGCAGTCGGTACAAAAGCCCCGGAAGTCTGTCCGGTCTGTGCCCATCCGAAGAGCTATTTTGAAATCCATGAAGAAAATTATTAAATAGGCCCTTGCAAAATGCAATCATTAACGGAAGAAGAGTATGCCAATATTTCTCAGGAAAATCTGTGAAGCGATGGAGAAAAAGGATGCGGATTCCGCGAGGGTGAAATCCACCGCCCCCCATGGTATTTCAAGTCGTTGCTTTGAGCTTTGAGGGGTGTGGATTTGACTTCATATGCGGCGGTCTGCTATTTCTACAACTCCTAAATATTTATTCGAGTGTCAGGCCGAAGTCTTTCAGTATGCGGTAGCTGTCCAGGAGGCCGGCTATGTACGCGTTGGCGATGTGTTCAAATTCGTTTTCGTCTTTTCGGGCCAGGAGCCGCTCTATGATGTCTCGCTGGGGTTCCGTGAAGTCGGTGTTCTGATAGAGTTTGTGGGCCTGCCGGTATTCGATCAGGGATATCTGGTAGTCGTTATCTTGTGTGAGAAGGAGGTTCAAGGTGTTGTTTTTCAGGCTGTCCATGCATAGTTTCAGGATATCTTTTATCTCCTGAATGGTGCTGGTTTCTGTGATGATGGAGAAGAGCTCTTGTGTGGTTTGGTCTTTTTTCTGCATTTGTCTGGCTCCTTTCTGCCGTAGGCATGGTGAAAAACTGCGAAGAACTGCGCGATGGTGATTTCGAAAGCGGCACAGATTTTTTACCAAAAGAGAAGTAAAAAGGTAAAAATTAATTCCTTATGCCGCATGTTGGCTGCCGTGTTGTGCCGGCCTGTTTCCATAAAATTATTTTATCATAGGTGTGTGGAAAAAGGTATGGGAATCTTTCAACATTATATTACAAAATACGACAATATCCACATCGGTAGTACCCTTGCAGGAAGGAGCGCGGTACGCTCCGCGATGGTCACATATGGCCTTCTTGAGAAATAATATTCCTATGAAAAATGCGGAA
>VSNK01000271.1 GCA_009774255.1 Faecalicatena sp. | reverse complement strand
GATGAAGAGTATGTGACATTCAATGTTGAATGGAAAGAAAAAGAAAAGATACTAATTCAAAATATGCGTCAGTATTATGTGTATGATATTATCACAAATTATTGGAGTGATGGAGGAACGGCTAAAATCCATAGTGCTGCAAAACCTAATAGATATATGCAGCCAATATCGGGCAGAACATGGTCGGTTGAACTTGATAGGTTTTTTGAAAAATCTCTGCAACGGTCAGAATCGGAAAAAATAGCGAACCCTAAAAGGGAAGAGTATGTATTGTTGAATTGTATATATTTAAAGACATTTTCAGCATTGGATCAACTTTCTGATCTAAAATTTGATGTTGAACATATTGCAACCAAAGATCAGATGAAAAGCTTAATTAAAGGCTGCAAGGGGCAGGGGTTACCTATCAGCTGTATTGCGAATTTATGCTATTTACCGGAATATGATAATCGTAGCAAAGGTAAATACAACTTTTATCAAGATAAAGCGTACAAAAAAAAGATAGATATTCAAGAGATAGAGAGGAAATATAGTTTTACGACTGAAAGTGATCTGATATGGATGAATTCTGATTTTTCCAATAAGGAAGATTTTGACATTTTAAAAGGAGAATATGAAAAGTTTTTGGCAAAACGATTTGATATTTTAAAACAGAAGTTTTGTGAAGCATTGAGGATAGAATATGTAAACCTATCTGATTTTCAAGAGGAAAATAAAGGCATAGTAGATGACGGAGAAGAATGGATAGATATAATGGATGATTATGATTTTTCTGGGAAAAAGATAATTTGTGTACAAATAGGTGATAAAAAAATAAGAACAAAAAATTCAGTAAACGCATATTGTATTGTTCATAGATTTTTATATGAGATAGACAGGCAGGCATATGTGGAGGGAGGATTTCACTGGTTTAGCAACAGAACAGAAAGCAAGATAATAGATCCATATATGATTGATAAGAATGCTTATATAGAAAAAAATAAAAACAATAATGAAAAAATAAAAACAATAAAAGCAATTTTAGCTGTTATGAAAGAAAAGCAGAAAATTCGTTTTAAAATTGATATTGGCGAGGACAATGGAGATTTGGATTCTGGTAAAATAGAATTTGATATTTCTGATATAGAATCATATAGGAAAGTCCCTGTAGGACGTATGGCCTATTGCTTGTTTAAAAGTGCTGTGGAAAGTGGAATTGTTTCAGATGAAGAGATTGAATTGTTAAAAACAAAGAAGTACACGCACGAATTATTTAAATTTACACATTATCCGGTTTTTTCGGATGCTGTAGATGCTCACAAAGGCAACAGTGATATTAAGCGTTATAGGAAAAGTCCGATATACTATAAAGATCAAATTATATTTGTAACAACACAATGGTTTGACGGAAATCGTGATGATATCATTAATTGGTATAAGCGGCATGAAGAAAAAGGAGAGGATAAAAAGTGCAAATAATTATGGCCTTTTCCGAGACAACCCAGAACGGAAGGGTGACCGAAAATTCATAAGAGAATAGAGATTGATCTGGATGATGGTATAAAGGTCAATTATGAGAAATTCCAGGGTGTGGAAGTAGTACAGAAAGGAAAGAAAGCATTAAAGGTGGATTTGCTGGCAAAGCTTAAGTAAGTGAGGTGATGGCAATGCCATTGACAAAAATAGAGGCAGAGAATTTTACGGTATTTGAAGGTATCAGGATTCCTTTCAGCAAGGGATTAAATGTATTGCTCGGAGAAAATGGTGTGGGTAAAACACACATTATGAAGTTGGCTTATGCAGCATGTCAGGCTTCCAAACATGACGTCTCTTTTTCGCAGAAGACAACTATGCTCTTCCGTCCGGATCAGTCCAGTATTGGACGGCTGGTGAACAGAAATAAGAATGGAAATAATACGGCAAAGGTTTCTGTAGAATCTGATACTGCGAAAATAGGAATGCTGTTTTCAACCAGGACTAAGAAATGGGATGCGGAGATTAAGGCAGAGGAAAAATGGGAAAAGCAGATGTCCGATCTTACCAGTGTATTTATTCCGGCAAAAGAGATTCTATCCAATGCATGGAATCTGGATGCTGCGGTAAAGATGGGAAATGTGGAATTCGATGATACTTACCTGGATATTATCGCAGCTGCAAAGATTGATATTTCCAGAGGTGTAGATTCCGCGGCAAGAAAGAAATATTTGGATATTTTACAAAAAATCAGCAACGGAAAAGTAACCTTGCATAATGATCGTTTTTATTTGAAGCCTGGCACACAGGCAAAGCTGGAATTTAATCTGGCAGCAGAAGGGCTGCGTAAGATTGCACTTCTATGGCAATTGATTAAAAATGGAACTCTGGAAAAGGGAGCCGTACTGTTCTGGGATGAGCCGGAAGCAAACATCAATCCGAAATATATTCCTGTATTGGCGGAATTATTGGTTATGCTGGAAAGTGAAGGGATACAGATATTTGTTTCTACCCATGACTATTTTCTGACAAAATATATTGAAGTAAAACGGAGTAAAGACAGTGATGTTCAGTATATTTCTTTGTACAATGATACAAAAGATAAAGTACTGTGTGAGACAGCCGCAGAATTTGAATTGTTGGAACATAATGCAATCATGGATACCTTCCGTCAGCTTTACAGAGAAGAAATCGGGGTGGCATTAAAGTGAAGACCATAACAGAATCCGAAATGGATTTTGGAAAATTTGATGAGGCAGATTTGTTCCACATCGAAGCTTCTAAAATCTATAAAAATCTTGGCTCAGGAATCAAAACAGTTGAGTTCATTCTGAAATATGGTGAGAATAGTATTATGTTTTTGGAAGCCAAGAAAAGCTGCCCCAATGTAGCGCATTGGTATGAATCAGAAGAAAAAGAACAGAGCTTTGAAGAGTATTATTCTTCTATAACAGAGAAGTTTATTGCATCTTTTCAAATATATCTGGCAGTGATCCTGAAAAAATATCAGGATACATCAGAAGTGGGAGAGCGACTACAGACAGTGAACGGCATGAAAGATATTCATCTGAAATTTGTTCTGGTTGTGAAGAATGCAGAAGATACATGGCTTGCCGGACCGTTGGCTGAATTAAAAGCAAGATTGCTTCAAATTCGGAAGATATGGGGTGTTGAGGTGGCGGTATTGAATGAAGAACTGGCTAGTGAATACAAATTGACGTGTTAGGAGAAAAACAAATGGATTTACAGAATATACAAGATCAATTAAATACAGAGTTTTCTAAATCGAATACCTGTATTATATTTTGTTTTGAATAAGAGGTAATAAAAGTTCCGTTTGTCGAAAAGAGGTGGAAAATCATGGCAAAATTTTTTAACGTGGCCGCAGTATGTAAACCGCAGAAGCATTATATGGTAGATATATCTGACAGGCTGGAGCAGATGAAAAAGATGGTCGATGCGGGGCAATATTTTACAATAAACAGGGCAAGGCAATATGGTAAGACAACTGCACTGAAAGCGCTTGCAAAATATTTGGAAAAAGATTATGTGATTGCCAGTCTGGATTTTCAGAGAATGAGTCGTTCGGATTTTCAAGATGAGACATCATTTGTGATGGCTTTCGCCAGGGAATTACTCAGTGTAATTGCCTGGCGAGAAGATGTGCCGGAAGAAATACAGGAAAAATTAGAAGCATTTTCCGAAGGAAATGCAAACAACAAAGTGCTGCCTGTATTATTCCGGTATTTTAACCAATGGTGCCGGGAGTCAAAAAAAGGCGTTGTTTTGATTATTGATGAAGTAGATCATGCCAGTAATAACCAGGTTTTTTTGGATTTTTTAGCACTATTGAGGGCGAATTATATTGATCGTGATGAGATACCTACATTTCATTCAGTGATTCTGGCCAGTGTTTATGACGTGAAAAATCTGAAGCGGAAATTTGTGAAAAATGGTGAACATCAAGTAAATAGTCCATGGAACATTGCAGCAGATTTTATGGTGGATATGAGTTTTTCAGCGACAGATATTGCAGGGATGCTGCAGGAGTATGAAACCGATCATAAGACAGGGATGAATGTTAAGGAAATGGCAGAAATGCTTTATGATTATACTTCCGGTTATCCGTTTCTGGTATCCAGGCTGTGCAAGCTGATTGATGAACGAATTGGTCTAAGCGGAGCATTTCCGGATAAACACACAGCATGGACGAAAGAGGGATTCCTCGAAGCGATTCATTTATTACTGAATGAAAAAAATACATTGTTTGAATCATTGGTAAACAAGTTATCCGATGACCAGGAACTGCGGGTAATGATTTATTCATTACTATTCACAGGGAAAACGATACCCTATACGCCTCTGAATACATCCATACAAATTGCGGAAATGTTTGGGTTTGTCAGACAGGATAAGGACAATGTGGTGATTGCAAACAGAATTTTTGAAACGATTTTATATGATTTGTTTCTTTCAGAGGAATTTTTGAATAATCAAATGTATGATGCAGGATTAAAAGATAAAAAGCAGTTTATTCATAATGGCCGTCTTGATATGAAGCTGGTTTTGGAAAAATTTGTAACACATTTTGACGATCTGTATGGAGATCAGGACAAAATATTTTATGAAGATGAAGGACGGAGATACTTTCTTTTATACCTTCGGCCAATTATCAATGGAAGAGGAAATTATTATATTGAGGCTGAAACACGAAATCGGGAACGGACGGACATTGTTGTAGATTTTGGTGGTGAACAGTTGATTGTAGAATTAAAAATATGGCATGGGAATGCATATCATACAAGAGGAGAGCAGCAGCTTTTGGATTATCTTGAACATTATCATTTGGATAGAGGGTATATGCTCAGTTTCAATTTTAATAAAAATAAAAATATCGGGGTGAAGGAAATTGTATTAGATGAAAAGATTCTTGTGGAAGCAGTAGTATAACTGAGGAGCCGGAAGGCGGTTATACTGCGCGCCAGATAAATCTGCCGCACAGTATAACATGATGCGCACAGCCGCATAAGGAAATCTGCCGCTTCGTGGCTGCGGCTGGCGCGATACTCACGGCAGATTTCATCGGCCGTGAGTATAAATACCAGAAAAAAACCACCAGATAAAATGGATAGGAAAATTACAAGGAGGTAAAAAAGATGCAAGCAAATTCCATGTGTATCGCCTGTATGCTTGGAAAGCAGGAGAAGCAGATCAGGCCGTTTTCGGATGAACATAAAAAATCCGACTATATGCATCGGGTGCTCGAAGTACTTTACAGACACGGACGCTTAGAGTCAGCGCCGTGGCTTGCGGAACAGATCGACCAGTTGTATGAGAGCTTCTGGGGGAAGACGGAAGACTACTCCCAGATCAAGCACAGATACAATCAACTGCTGCTCCAGAAGGAGTCGGAGATTGTGCGGCAGATACGCGGCGCGGAAGATCCAATAGAGGAAAGCATCAAATATGTCTGCGCGGCAAACTATATTGATTTTTCCGCCGTGGAGCATGTGACGGAGCAGACCTTTGAAAGGCTGCTGGAAAAAGCTGGCAGCGAGACTGTCCCGCGGGACGAATATCTGGCTTTCCGGAAGGATTTGGAAAGTGCGAAAAGAGTCGTTTACCTGACAGACAACTGCGGGGAGATCGTGCTGGACAAGGTGTTCATCCGGTTTCTGAAGGAAAGCTGTCCTTACCTGCAGATCACGGTGATCGTCAGGGGAAAGGATGTCATCAATGACGCGACGATGGAGGATGCCAGGGAAGTCGGCCTCACCGATCTGGTTCCCTGTGTGGGAAATGACAACGGGGCCCCAGGCACGGTTCTGAAAAGGTTCCGCGGACAGACGAGACGGCTTCTGCTGGATGCGGATCTGGTAATCTCCAAAGGACAGGGGAACTTTGAAAGCCTGTACGGAGAAGGCCTGAACCCCTATTATCTGTTCCTGTGCAAATGTGAACTGTTCGTCCGCAGATTCGGTCTCGAACAATATAAATCCGTATTTGCAAAGGAAACCTCCATTCAACGGTTTATAACAGGATAGTCCATTTGCTGCGCTATCCGTGCGAAAACGTATAGGACATAAAAGTAATCTCATTGCCGAGGCAATTTTCATGGGATTGCGGGCGTATCTGTGAGGATATTGAGCAGATACACATCCATATCACTTTGAAAGGAATGGGAAATGCAATGGCGCCGGTTATTTTCCACATTGATGTAAATTCCGCCTATTTAAGCTGGACGGCGGTGGAACAATTGAAAAACGGGGCAAAGGTGGATCTGCGGGAGATCCCATCCATCATCGGCGGAGACAAAAAGTCCCGTCACGGTGTGGTACTGGCCAAGTCTATTTCTGCCAAAAAGTTCGGGATCCATACCGGAGAACCGGTGGTCAATGCGTTCCGAAAATGTCCGAATCTGGTGATGGAATCGCCCGACCACAAGATGTACCGAAAAAAGAGCGAAAAGCTGATGGAATATCTGCGGGGATTTACGACCAAGATCGAGCAGGTCAGCGTGGATGAATGCTACCTGGATTTCACAGAGATCGCGGATCAATATCCGTCCCCGCTGGATGCCGCGTTCCTGATGAAGAACGGAATCCGGGAGAGGTATGGCTTTACGGTCAATATCGGGATCTCGGAGAATAAACTGCTGGCAAAGATGGCCTCCGATTTTGAAAAGCCGGATAAGGTTCACACGTTGTTTTTAAAGGAAGTACCGGTGAAAATGTGGCCCCTGCCGCTGGGAGAACTATTTATGGCAGGGCGTTCCAGCGTGGAGGCTCTGAAGAAGCTGGAGATCAATACCATCGGGGATCTGGCAAACGCAGATCTGGAGCTGATCGAGCTGCATTTGAAGAGCCATGGGAAAATGTTGTGGGAATTTGCCAATGGGATCGATCATTCTTCCGTCCACTGGGAGCAGGCAGAAGCAAAAGGAATCGGCAATTCCACCACACTGGCGGAGGATGCGTCCACCTATGAGGAAGTGAAGACCGTGTTCGCAGAACTGGCAGAAAGTGTGGGGCGAAGGCTGCGCAAGGCCGGACAGAAGGCCAATATGGTCAGCATGGAAATCAAGTACCATGATTTTCAGTCCATGTCCCATCAGACCCAGCTTCCCAGGCCGACAAATGATGACCAGGTACTCTATGATACGGCGTGCCGCCTGTTTCGGGAGGCATGGAGCAAAGAACCGGTACGTCTCCTGGGAATCCGCACGGCAAAGCTGGTGGATGCGGCCGAGCCGGAGCAGTTGTCTATCTTTGATATGGAACCGCTTCAGGCCGCGGACGAGAAGCACCGGAGGCTGGACACCGCCATGAAAAAGATCCGGGAAAAATATGGCGATGGCGCGGTGATGAAAGCCAGCCTGATGAAGAAAAAATAAATTTCCTGTTATAATTCCCGCCGTATTCCGGCGAAGCAGCGGAGAAGATACTGACTAAGGAACTGTAGAAAAATAACTGATACAGATTGCGCAGGATATTTCTTCGAGTGTGCAGGTCAAAAAACGCAGTTCTACACTCCGTTTCGGTCCTTGCTGAACAAGCGTCACTGGCGCTTAGCAACGTA
>VSNK01000270.1 GCA_009774255.1 Faecalicatena sp. | reverse complement strand
GGAAAAAAGGTTTCAAGTTTTTTGAAATATTATAAAAATAAAATTGCATAAAAAGCAGAAAGTGGGTACAATGCTGTTAGATACTATATTATCTATTTTCAAAGAAAATCAGATATAATGGATAATATATTATCTAAAAATTTCTGGCGGTGACATCTTTTCCCGGAAAGGAAATCTGGTTTCAGATGAGAGGGGGGATAAAAATGGCGGCAGAATATGTATGGGAGACACCTGAGGAGATGGATCAGGCTTTGGCACAGCGAATACGCAGAATTCGGAAGCGCCGTTCTGTTTCGCAGGAAAAACTGAGCCAGATGAGCGGAGTCAGTTTTGGATCGATCAAGCGTTTTGAAGCGACAGGAAAGATTTCCCTGTTGTCCCTGACAAGGATTGCGGTTGCCCTTGACTGTGGAGACGAGATCCGAAACATATTTACACAGATTCCATATCGGAATATTGAGGAGGTTATTCGTGAAAGCAAATAGATATCTTCAGGTGTTATACAAAGGCAGGCTGGCAGGAACATTGGCCCTTACACCGGAGAAAAAGGCGGCATTCGAATATGCGGACGAATGGCTGAATAACGGATTCCCGATCAGCCCATTTTCTTTGCCATTGAAAAAACAGGTATTTATCCCTCAGAAAGATTATTTTCAAGGTTTCAAGGTTTAAAATATCGTATTTACACTGCTCCGGTAAAGTGTTATAATGACCACGGATAGTATTCCTGAGGAAACTATACCGGGACAAATGTTATACTTGTTTACCATTCGAATTCAGAAGAGCATCACCTGGCTGAGACATAAATCAAAAGTACATGTTAGCAGATAAAAACGAATGCTTTTGGGGAAGGTGATGGGATGAGAATAGGATTTGCAGGTGCAGGTAAGGTTGGATTCACTCTGGGAAAGTATATGACGGAACACAACGTGTGTGTATCCGGTTATTACAGCAGAACGCGGGAATCAGCAATACAGGCATCAGATTTTACACATACGAAGTATTATGAGACACTGGAGGAACTATCAGCGTCAAGTGATGCTCTCTTTCTGACGGTTCCGGACGGAGCCATCGAAGATGTATGGAATTCTCTAAAAGAACATTCATTAAAAGGCAAGTTTATTTGTCACTGCAGCGGCGCGATGAGTTCCGCCGTATTTTCAGGGATTGACCGGACGGGAGCGTTTGGTTATTCTATCCATCCTTTATTCGCGGTCCATGACAGACTGCAGTCCTATAAGGAGATTTCACAGGCTTATTTTACAATCGAAGGCTCACAGGAGCATCTTCTGTTCTGGAAAAGTTTTTTTGAATCACTTGGCAATCCGGTCCGGGTGATACGGGCAGAAGACAAAATCCTCTATCACAGTGCGGCGGTATTTGCCAGCAATCTGGTGACAGGCTTGTTCGAAACAGGCGTTTCTCTTCTGCAGGAATGCGGCTTTGACCGAAGCAGCGGAGAAGAAGCATTGAAGGCCCTGTTTCTGAATAATTGCAGATCCATAGCGGAGGTTGGGACGGAGGAGGCTCTGACCGGACCGGTAGAGCGGGCAGATGTGGGGACGATCGAGAAGCATCTGGAGGTGCTTTCCGGAAATAAGCGGGAAATTTATGTGCGGCTGTCCGAGGTACTCGAAGAGATCGCGGAACGAAAACACCCGGAGAGAGATTATACGGAGCTCTCCCAATTATGGAAAAGGAGTGGAAAGAACGATGAAAAACACAGTTGCAACCTTTAAGAAGGCAAAGCAGGACGGAAAAAAGATTTCCATGCTGACCGCATATGACTATTCCACTGCGAAGCTGGAAGATGAAGCGGGAATCAACGGGATTCTGGTGGGTGATTCCCTGGGAAATGTGATCCTTGGCTATGAGGATACGATTTCCGTTACCATGGAGGATATGATTCATCACGGGGCAGCCGTTGCCAGAGGCGCGAAAAATGCTCTGGTGGTAGTCGATATGCCGTTCATGTCTTATCAATGCTCGGTATATGACGCGATGCACAATGCAGGGCGTCTGATGAAAGAGGGACGCGCCGGCGCAGTAAAGCTGGAAGGCGGCAGAGAGGTGGAGCCTCAGATTCAGGCAATCGTACAGGCAGGAATTCCCGTCATGGGACATCTGGGGCTTACCCCCCAGTCCGTCAACGCTTTTGGTGGATATAAGGTTCAGGGAAAAGATCTGGCGACGGCGCAAAAGCTCCTGGACGACGCAAAGGCTATCGCGGAAGCGGGAGTATTTGCGATTGTACTGGAGTGTGTACCGGCAGCATTGGCAAAAAAGATTTCGGAGGCTGTTAACGTACCGACGATCGGGATCGGAGCAGGCGCGGGATGTGACGGACAGATTCTGGTCTACCAGGATATGCTGGGTATGTTCTCCGACTATACGCCGAAATTTGTAAAGCGTTTCGGAGATATCGGCAGTGCGATGAAAGCAGCCTTTCAGGCTTATATAGAAGAAGTGGAGACAGGAAAATTTCCGGCGGAGGAACACAGCTACGGCATCGGGGATGATGTGCTTGAAAAAATATACTGATGGCGGCGCGAATATATGAAGGATTATTTATTTTGCGCAAGTATATATGAAGGATTATTCATTTGGCGCGAGTATATATGAAGGATCATTCATTTGGTGCAGGTATATATGGAGGATCATTCATTTTGCGCAAGTATATATGAAGGATCATTCATTTGACGCGAGTATGTATGAAAGATATATCAGGAGGAGAACATGCAGATTGAAAAAACAGCAGCAGGTGTGAGGGCACAGGTCAAGGCGTGGAAAAAGGAAGGGCTAAGCGTCGGCCTGGTGCCAACTATGGGATACCTGCACGAAGGACATAAGAGCCTGATTGACCGCGCGGCGGCAGAAAATGACCGTGTGGTAGTCAGCATATTTGTAAATCCAATCCAGTTTGGACCCGCGGAAGATCTGGAAACCTACCCCAGAGATCTTGAGGCGGACAGTAAACTGTGCGAACAGGCGGGGGTATCGCTGATCTTTGCCCCGGAAGCATCGGAAATGTACGCGGAGGATTTTTCCACATATGTCGATGCAGGAAAAGTAACAGAAGAGCTCTGCGGAAAAAGCCGTCCTACCCATTTCCGGGGCGTGTGCACGGTAGTAAATAAGCTGTTCCATATTGCAGCTCCGGACCGTGCCTACTTCGGTCAGAAGGATGCCCAGCAGCTTGCCGTGATCCGGCGCATGGTGCGTGATCTGAACATGGATCTTGAGATCGTCGGCTGCCCGATCATCCGGGAAGAAGACGGCCTGGCAAAAAGCTCCCGGAACACTTACCTTTCCGAAGAAGAGCGCAAGGCGGCACTGGTACTGTCAAAGGCAGTTTTCAAGGCAGAAGAGATGGCGGAAGGCGGAGAGAAGGACGGGGAAAAGATATTGGAGGCCATGAGAAATATCATCACGGCCGAGCCTTTGGCACGCATCGATTATGTGGAAATGGTCCGCTGGGACACGATAGAAGTCAGCCGGATCATTGATGGTCCTACCCTCATTGCCATTGCTGTATTTATAGGAAAGACCAGGCTGATTGATAATGTTCTCGTACGGGCAGCGCAGTAAATGAGCTGTCCTGCGCTTAGGAGTTGTAGAAAAATAACTGACACATCTTGGCTTGTCTATTTCTCCGGCTGCACAGGTCAAAAAGCCTCGACGTAGCCCACTACGCTTGCGTTTTTTGACCTGCACATCCGAAGAAATATCCTGCGCAATCTGTATCACTTATTTTTCTACAACTCCTTAGCAGTTACATGTTTTGAGCAAAAAAATAAAAGGAGCATCTTCTCATGATTCTGACAATGTTAAAAGGAAAAATTCACCGCGCCACAGTGACACAGGCGGAGCTGGACTATGTGGGAAGCATTACGATAGATACATCCCTCATGGAAGCTGCCGGTATTCAGGAATATGAACAGGTACAGATCGTAGATGTAAACAACGGCGGGCGCTTCGAGACCTACGTCATCGCCGGCGATCGCGGAAGCGGCCTGATCTGTCTCAACGGTGCCGCAGCCCGCATGGTACAGCCAGGCGACAAGATCATCATTATGTGCTATGCAGGTATGACCCCGGAAGAGGCGAAAGAAAATGCCCCCAAAGTCGTATTTGTAGATGAAGAAAATCATTTAAAACGGGTGACGCGCTATGAAAAGCATGGCCGTCTGCAGGATATGGAATAAGGAGCCGGAAAAAGATATGTTAAAAGGAAAAACAGTTGTTCTCGGAGTGACAGGCAGCATTGCCGCATATAAGATTGCAGGCCTGACCAGCCGGCTCGTGAAGCTGCACGCGGATGTACATGTGATCATGACAGAGAATGCAGCGAATTTTATACATCCGACAACCTTCGAATCATTGACAGGAAATAAATGTATGATAGATACATTTGACCGCAATTTTCAGTTTCACATCGCCCACGTATCTCTCGCTCAGCGGGCGTCTGTCCTGCTGGTGGCTCCGGCCTCGGCAAATATGATCGCCAAGCTGGCATGCGGCATTGCCGACGATATGCTGAGCACAACGGCACTGGCCATGACCTGCCCGGTCATAGTCGCTCCCGCAATGAATGTAAATATGTATCACAATCCGGTAGTCCAGGACAATCTGGAAAAATTGGAACAGTACGGGAAAATCGTTATCCCGCCGGACCACGGATATCTGGCGTGCGGCGCTACGGGAGACGGAAAAATGCCATCGGAGGAAGTCCTGCTGGACTATATTCTCAGAGAAATTGCGTGCGAAAAAGATTTAAAAGGGAAAAAAATACTTGTTACGGCAGGACCGACCAGAGAAGCAATAGACCCGGTTCGATTTTTGAGCAATCACTCTACCGGAAAAATGGGATACGCGATCGCGCGTCAGGCAATGCTCCGCGGCGCGGATGTGACACTGATCAGCGGCCCCGTTTCCTTAACGCCGCCGCCATTTGTCCAGGTGATTTCCGTGGTCAGCGCGGCAGATATGTTCCATGCGGTCATTCGCCACTACGAAGAACAGGACATGATCATCAAAGCAGCGGCAGTCGCGGACTATACCCCTTTAGAGACAGCAGAGGATAAGTTGAAAAAGAAGGACGGAGAGCTGAGCATTCCCCTGAAAAGAACACAGGATATTCTGAAGTGGTTGGGAGAGCATAAAAAGAAAGGCCAGGTCTTATGCGGATTTTCCATGGAGACAAAGGACATGCTGGAAAATTCAAAGAAGAAGCTGGAGTCGAAAAAAGCAGATCTGATCGCGGCAAACAGTCTGAAAGAAGCAGGCGCCGGATTTGCTGCGGATACGAATCATCTGATACTGATCGGGCAGGAAGAAATCACGGACCTGCCCATGCTTTCCAAGGATGAAGCGGCAGGAAGGCTGTTGGATACGTTACTGGAGATATGGAATTGCAGTACTTCGTCAATCTGTCACGGGTCTGATTCCCCGACGCTTGCGGCGTTCTGGAAAGAGACGACATGACAGGATACCCCGCTGCTTGCGGCGGGGCGGTTCATTGGGGATTGATCTTGCAGTCTATTCGCTTTCGTACGGATAGTACAGTGAATGCGCTATTCTGTGCTGAGTAGTTACAACAGGTGCACTTTATCGCGTGGCTGATCACTGCTGTAATGCAGCTTGCCGCAGCGATACTTTGATGCACATCAGCCTGCTGCAAGGTTTTTGACTCGAAAGGAAATATAAAGTATGAAAATATCTACAAAGGGCCGGTATGCCCTGAGGATTATGGCAGATCTGGCAATCCACGATAATGGAAAATACATTCGCTTAAAAGAGATTTCCGAAAGACAGGCGATTACTTTAAAATATTTGGAACAGATTATGTCATTGCTGACAAAAGCAGGATATGTGAAGAGTTATCGAGGCAATAGCGGAGGTTATATGCTGGCCAGAAAGCCGGAGGAATATACGGTCGGCGAGATCCTGCGTACAACAGAAGGCAGTCTGTCACCGATCGCCTGCCTGGAAGATACCCCAAACCGCTGCCCGCGGAACGAGGAGTGTACAACGCTTTCTTTCTGGGAAGGGATGTGGAAAGTCATCAACGAATATGTGGACAGCATTACACTTGCAGATTTGGTGAAAAAAAGTCAGGCCACACATTACATGTCACACTCCGACCAATCACTACGCTGATTGGTCGGGAGGATGCACATAAAAGCTGGTATTCAGGCCGCCCATTGCCGAAGGGCACTGAACGTCCAGTGGACGTTCGCTTGGTGCGGAACGAAGCGTAGAGTAGACATTTAAAATGGCGGCCTGAGTTACAGGGCACGCCTGGTCAATGTGTGACCTGCAGCGAAAAATAGTTGACAGATAAAGGAAATGGAGATATAATCATATTAAACATACCGGAATAGTATGAAAACAAACACACAAGGAATGAGAAAGGAGAACCTATGTCTGCAATCTATAAAGGAACACTGGGTCTAATTGGAAATACACCGCTGGTTGAGGTGGTGAATGTTGAGGAAAAGCTGGGACTGACGGCCACAATCCTGGCGAAGCTGGAATATTTCAATCCGGCGGGAAGCGTAAAGGACAGGATCGCGAAGGCGATGATTGAAGACGCCGAAGAAAAAGGCATTTTGAAGGAGGGCTCCGTGATCATAGAACCCACCTCAGGAAATACGGGAATCGGCCTCGCATCCATTGCTGCGGCAAAGGGCTACCGCATCATTCTGACCATGCCGGAGACGATGAGCATTGAGCGAAGAAATATTTTAAAAGCCTACGGCGCGGAACTGGTTCTGACCGAAGGAGCATTGGGAATGAAGGGCGCGATTGCCAAAGCGGACGAACTGGCAAAAGAAATTCCAGACAGCTTTATTCCCGGACAATTTGTCAATCCGGCCAATCCTGCAATGCACAGAAAAACGACCGGACCGGAGATCTGGAGGGACACAGACGGAAACGTGGATTATTTTGTTGCAGGCGTAGGAACCGGCGGGACACTGACAGGCGTAGGAGAATATCTGAAGGAACAGAATCCGGCCGTTAGGATCGTAGCGGTAGAACCGGCCTCTTCCCCGGTGCTTTCCGAAGGAAAAGGAGGCCCCCACAAGATTCAGGGAATCGGCGCCGGATTTGTGCCGGAAGTACTGAATACCAAGATTTACGATGAAGTGATCAAAATAGAAAATGACGACGCATTTGCTGCGGCGAAGCTTCTCGCCAAAAGCGAGGGAGTACTGGTAGGCATTTCCTCCGGCGCGGCTCTCGATGCAGCCATCCGACTTGCAAAACGCCCGGAAAATAAAGGAAAAACAATCGTAGTATTGCTGCCCGATACAGGCGACCGTTATTACTCAACACCTCTCTTTGGAGAGGATTGAGGTAAAAAATAATTTCCAGCTGTGCGGCTGCGATTTAACAGGTCATTCGCATGCAATTTATTGCAATACAAATGGCCTGTTGAATCATCCAACCGCATAGCTGGAATAACCTTTTATGATCGTTTGAAACGGTACAGCGTAGTACGCGACCCGGAAGTGAACAGGAGCCTTTCCAATTAGCACTTTCTTTCCTAATTCTATTTACTTTATTCTATTTATTCTTTGAAAAGGAATTGATTTTTAGTCATACATATGTTAGTATAAGGA
>VSNK01000027.1 GCA_009774255.1 Faecalicatena sp. | reverse complement strand
CTGTTTCTGTTGTCCTGAGTGGTTACCGAAAAATTTGTTCAACTTTTTTGAAACTTTTTCCTGTCCGAGTCTGTCTAATAAGTAAGGCGCCGAAAAAAAGGAGGCGGAAAACCTGATAGCGCAGTAAATGCCCTATCCTGTGTTGAGCCGCTGCCCATATACAAAGGAAAACAGGAGCTGCGGCGGCAGCCCTTAGTAAGGAGGTTTTTTTCTTGAAATTTTTGGTAAAAAAGGCAAAACGGCATGATAACGATGCATTTGTAGAATTGATGGAGAGCCAGAAGCTTACCATGTATAAAGTTGCAAGAAGTTATCTGAAATCCGATGATGATGTCGCGGACGCGATTCAGGAAACGATTTTGACCTGCTATGAGAAGATTGACAGCCTGGAAAATGAACAGTTCTTTAAGACCTGGCTGATCAGAATCCTGATCAACAAATGTATCGATATCTTAAATACCGGGCGCAGGGAATGCCCTGCGGATCAGCTGCCGGAACAGGGAGGGAATTGTGTGTCGCTGGAAAATTATGAATTCTGTGAGCTGCTGAATTCTCTGGAGGAAAAATACCGTACCATCTTGATCCTGTATTATGTGGAAGGCTTTAAGATCAGGGAGATCGCGCAGATACTGGATATGGATGAGAACACGGTAAAGACCCGGCTTTCCAGAGGCCGCAAAGCGGCGGCACGGGAGTATCGGATCGAACCCGTCAGATATGCCGGGCGCGCCGCAGCCCGTTGAAGCCCATTCAATCATTTCATAAATTTTGCAGTGATTACGCAGAGTGGATATACGAACCGCATATCTGCTTCGGAATTTGACCAATCAAACAGGCAATCAAACAGGAGGTAACGTATGAAACGAACATATACGGATCAGGAAATGATGAGAATTTTAAAGCAGGAACTGACAATTCCGGATAAAGTAGACCAGGGGATGCAGGATGCCTACCGGAAGCTTGGGATCGAGAGAAAAGGCAGGATTTCTTTTATCCGGAAGCACAGGGTATGGAAAGTCATGACAGCCGCGGCAGTCGTGGCGGTTGGCTCTTCTGTCGTGGTATTTGCCGCGAATAAATTCTTATCCGCGAATCTGGTGAAGGAGAACGATGCCGTAACTTATGATCTTACGGTAGACCGTGATCAGGAGGCACATGAGATTACGGTGGCGCCGACCTATCTGCCCGCGGGCTATGAATTGTATGGTACAAGTACGCCCACCGGCGGAAAATGGCATAATGAGGAGACAGGAGGCGCCATCACCATCGTCGCATGGAACGCTGCGGAGCTGGATAAGCAGGTTCGCATGGGGAACACGGATGACCTGACCCATGGGCTAAAGGAGGAGAATCTGAAGGAAGAGATTGAAATCAACGGAATGAAGGCCGCATTGTTCTTGTCAGACAGCTATTATACGGACAGCGATAAGACCACCAAGAACGCGATGCTGTTCAACGAAGAAGAGGGCTATCTCGTAGAAATCTTTGATATGGACAATACGCTTCCCATAGAAGAAACGGTAAAAATCGCGGAAGGACTGGACATACAGGTGCTGGATTCCACCGTGCCGTACGCGACGGACGAAGAGATCGAAACTCTGCTGGCAGAACAGAAAGCGGATCAGGAAAGTGCCTTGAAGGAATGGAATCCGGATCTTCTGGCGGATAACAATTTCTTTTCCACGGGAGAAGAATTGAAAATACCTTTCGGGCCGGATGAAAACGGCGTAAAGCCGGATGATATCCGCTATACCGTGGAATCCATCGAAATAAAAGACGCGCTTCCGGTTTCCGAATATCCGACAGAAAACTATTATGACTTTGAGGGCGAGATGGCGGACTGGATCAATGAAGACGGCACTTTAAAGCCTCATGAGCGCTATAAGTATTCCTTCGATGAAGAGGGAAAAGAGGTCGGAGAACCGACGGTAGAGACCGTGAATTCCAAATTTGTGGTAGCGCATATGAAGGTAAAGAACAATAACACCGTAAATGAATTTGGAAATGACGTAACCGTATGCCCTTATATCCATTATCTGGATGTCAGTGAAGACGGGTTTTCCAAGAGCTATGCCGCTGATTGGAGATACAGCCCTGCCAATGAGGGATATCAGCTGCAGACAGACGGATTCCCGGTATATTTTGACAAGGTCTATCATACGGATGGGATCGACCGTGTCAAGGACTTCCATTTTGTCCCGCTGGAGCCAGGTGATGAGCTGGAGTATACACTTGTCTATGTGGTAGATGAAGATCAGCTTGACCGCGCATTTTTCCAGTTTTATTCGGAATACAACGGGTGGGAGGCTCCGGAAGGCGGAAATGACTATGTGTATGTAAAGGTGCAGCAGGAAGGATAACGCAGGAAATAGAAGCAGGAAAGGATACAAGGAATACAGGATGCCAGGAGGGCCGGTTGGTCCTCCTTTTGTTACTGTTCAGGATGCGTTACAGTTTGCGGCCGGTTAGGCCGTGAACTGTAACCCCCTTTTCTCATGCACCTCTCAATATTTTTGTCATAAAGTATTATATATCTTTTGATTGGAGTGTCTGCATGGAACCAATACTGGAACTTAAAAATATCAATTATGCATACCACAACCTGGAAGGGGAAACCAAAGCACTGACAGATATCTCATTTTCCGTATCTCCCGGAGAGTTCACTGCTGTCGTCGGGCCGTCCGGATGCGGAAAATCCACGCTGCTCTCGATCATCTGCGGACTCATAGACCCGGAAAACGGAGTGGTGAAACTGAACGGAAAAGCGCTCCGGGACAGCTCCACCAATATCGGATATATGCTGCAGCATGACCACCTTTTTGAATGGAGAACCGTCTACCACAATATCCTTCTCGGCCTGGAGATCCGGCACACCCTCTCCGCCCGGTCCCGGAAGCATGCCCATGAACTTCTGGATCTGTATGGTCTGAAACAATTTGAAAATGCAAAGCCATCGGAGCTGTCCGGAGGAATGCGCCAGAGAGCGGCCCTGATCCGCACTCTGGTACTGGATCCGGACATTCTTCTGTTAGACGAACCTTTTTCCGCCCTGGATTATCAGACCCGGCTGTCCGTCAGCGACGACATTGGCCAGATTCTCCGGAATGCGCATAAGACTGCCATCCTTGTCACCCATGACCTTTCGGAGGCAGTGAGCATGGCCGACCGCGTCATCATATTGACTCCGCGTCCTGCCTCTGTGGCAAAGATCGTTCCTGTTACTTTTGAGCTGGAGACAGATACTCCGATGAACCGGCGCAACGCACCGGAATTTAAACATTATTTCAATATCATATGGAAGGAGCTGAACCGCAATGCCGGAAAATAATCTCAGACAAAACCAGGTTCACGATGCCTACGGTGTCCGGAACAAAGAGCAGAAGCTTTCTGCCGGACAGCAGCGCTACCTGCGCGGCCGAAAAAAACATCGGTACATCGTATGTATTTCGCGCGCCGCGATTCTGCTGTGTTTTCTTCTTCTGTGGGAATTTACTGCCAATGCCGGAATCATTGATTCCTTTATTTTCAGCAGCCCCACACACATTGCCCTTTGTTTTTGGGAAATGGTACAGGATCGGAGTATTTTTCTGCACCTTTGGAGTACACTGTATGAGACGATTGTCAGCTTTCTGCTGACCACTGTTATCAGTATCCTGACTGCCGTACTACTCTGGTGCAGCAGCAAGCTGTCTGAAATACTGGATCCCTATCTGGTGGTTCTGAACAGTCTTCCGAAATCTGCCCTTGCACCGCTTCTGATCGTATGGCTCGGTGCCACACAGACCACCATCATCGTGGCCGGGATGTCCGTGGCGATCTTCGGGAGCATCCTGAACCTTTATACCAGCTTTACCGGCGTGGACCGGGAAAAGATCAAACTGATCTATACCTTGCGCGGACATAGATGGCATGCACTGACCAAGGTCGTGCTGCCCAGTTCCATCCCGGCAATCATCAGCAATATGAAGGTCAATATCGGACTCTGCCTGGTGGGGGTCGTGATTGGGGAATTCCTGGCTGCAAGGAGCGGGCTGGGATATCTGATCATTTATTCCAGCCAAGTGTTTCGCTGGGAGGGGAAAATGATAAAATGTGATATCGCTACATACATCGACATTTTATGTTCCTTATTGCTCCCCCGCTCTTTTTTTCAGATACCAGAGCGCAATTCCTGAATATGGTTTTAAGTATCCCTTCGCATCCGGCATTTCATATTCTTCAATTATTCTTTTTAAAAAGCTTCTGCTCCACTGCCCTTCTTTTTTCATTCGCTTCATTTTTTCTTTACATGCCTTAAGAACTTCTCTTCTATTTTTCTTCAAATATGCCGAGTCGCCGTCAAAATTGAGGTTCAATACTACATTGAGATCATGATCCAGAGCAGTATCCTCCGAAAAAATTTCTCCATCCGGTTTATATTTGATTTTACTGATACATTTCCAATGTTTCTTCTGCCCAGGTCACCTTTGGATGGTTTTCTCCAAGTTCTTTTTTAATCTCATCAGCCACCGTCTCAGCATGCTCAAGATTTCCCTCATCAACATCTTCTTCAAATTCCATAAGAAGTTTCTGTACTTTTTGAGCCATGGGAATGCTTCCCTGGCAAAAGCTCAATATATCATTTACATCTAACCCATACGGAGTTTTTTCATATGAAATCTGTTTCGATGCATCTATTTTTATCAGATTTTCCCCTTTACAGGATGCCATGATAATGGGTGAGTGTGTCGCTGCTATAAACTGCACGTTGGGGAATATACTTTTAAGCGCTGATACCATATTCCACTGCCACTTCGGATGAAGGTGCAAATCAAGCTCATCAATCAACACAATTCCCGGGGTTTCACTAATGTTTTCCAGTAAATCCGGATTTAAAAGAGCCATCCTGTATAGAATATCAAGCACCATCCAGACTAATGACTGATAGCCTGCACTGAGAGTTCTGACAGGAAAGGAATCTGATTCTGTGACAAAAATAAGCTCTCCGCTTTGGTCATCATATTCAAAAGAAAGAACCTCTTCTTCCAGCATACTTTGCATAAATCTGCGCATTGCCTCTTTCACGCCCTTATATTCGCCAATTTTTTCCTTTCTCTTCCACTCCAACTTTTCCATATGAAGAATCCAGTTCATCAGCATTTTATTATTAGAGTTCTCTGTGAGACATCCCTCATATCCCACTGTTCGGAAAAATGGTTTTGTAAAAATATTTTCTGCGGTTTCACGCTTTTGCATCCACATTCTTGTCGTACTCTGATAGCTTAAAACCGGCAGTACCTGGTTTTTATCATTAGCCATCACTTCCGCTTTCTGACAGATATCGCGCGGTTCTATCGTACCTCTTGATGCCTTTACGCTCTTTTTTTTCTTAACCATTCAAAGGTTTCCCCTTCCACCTCTGCCTTACACAGTACCTCGACCGGAGTCATATAGCCTCTGTGAAATGACCCTTCGCCAGTATGCTCCAGCACCACACGTACCTCATCCATGGTAAAATTCTTTGCAGATACATCAGGCAAATCCGCTATAAAACCGCCTAATCCTACGGAAATCGCCTCTAAAATAGAAGTTTTCCCATAGCCATTATCGCCGATCAACAGGTTGAATCCTTCTTCAAAATCGATCTGGCATTCTTCTATCCCTTTAAAATTTTTAATTCTTACTTGCTCTAATTTCATCCTCTTTCCATCTCCAGTCAAAAACAGTTCTAAAAAACTATTTCATTTTCCCGATCAGGACTTCCTTCCCCCGGAAAGCAAACCCATATTTACGTATACGTTCTACAGGAATTCCTTTTGCTATAAGCGCCGCCTCATAATTCATATCTTCAATTTGTTTCAATGCCGTATTCACCGTATCTGAAAGGTCTTTTTCTTTTTTCGGCTGAAATACTTTAAATTCCAATATGATTGCATCATCATTCCGCCGTTTCGGTTCCAACATCACATCATATACTTTTTTCCCCATATTCCCTCACGATTACATTTGCCTTGCTCCTGTATGCCTCGGCTGCCAGCAGTCCTTCCGCAGTCCTGCACGCCTGTCCATAATAGTACTCCAGTGCGGTCGCAAAAACATTTTTTCGCTTTCCTGCAAGCAAATCTTCACTAAAAGCCACTTCTCTGTAATAGGGAAGCATCCTGTCCTGAATCTTTATATAATTTTCCTGTGTTTCAAGATTGACGATCAACTGTGGAGAATCCCCGATAAACAAAATTTTTCCTTCCCGCCTGACTGCCGTCTTTACCAGTACTTTTCCCTTTTCCATATCTTCTTTCCCTGCTGAAATAATCTGAGATATTCTATTTTCTGCCGTATCGTCCCGGCAATAGCTGCTGCCCGGTCATCCGGCATCTCCGTATTTTCCCTCAGCAGAGCTTCTGCCTCCTGCGGGAAATGATCCAGCAGATCCAGATTGACCAGATCCGGACAGCTTACATAGCGGAGCATGTCGGCCTCCCTTTTGCAGAAAGAACTCACTGCAATTTCCAGTAAATATCCTTTCGTCGGAATCACTTCTTTATTATAAAAAAGTGCATTGCCCGTATCAAAAATCGGAGCCATAGAAACAAGTTGATGCCTTAGCGGATCGAACAAAAAACCGAAATTATTAAAATGCCTGTCCGTATTGCTCAAAATAAAATCTGTCAAAATCGTGTATTCCAACTGTTCCCGGACAGCCTTTTCTTCCATCCCATGCCGGACAGTTTGACGGATCACCGCCTCAAAGCCTGAACTGGTATTGGGAACTTTGTAATCTTTAATAAGCTGATATGCGGAAACAAATTCATACTCCTGCGACGTAAATAATGGATTCAGGGAACACGGGTATTCCTTGCCTTCTATCAAAATTTTATCCAACAGATAGGGAACATAATTATCCCATCCCAGCTGTTCATGCAGCCTGCTGGCTGTCACTTCATTTACAGACTGCTGTCCGTAATCATTCACATTGACCTTCAGCAGATAACGGATTCCATCCCTGATCACCCACTTTTTCTTCATCTCGCCATTCACTGACGAGGCCGGAGAAAACTTAGAAACGTTGCGGTCCGCGTCAATTTTCCCGGAATCCGTCAGAAGGTTTCCCAACATATCTGAAAAATCATTTTCATAAAAGTTCAGATCCCTCCAGCAGGCTTCTTCCCCGACAGGCTGCATCCAATAATGGTCTGTGAGGCTCAGGCCGTAACCTGACAGCATTAATGACAGATTTGTCTTTTCCTGAAGATATTCCAATGCCTGCTGAATACCTCTCCGGGTATCTGGTATCGCGCGTGATTTCCACCATCCGGCAATACTCTTTACGCTTTCACTGACACCAACCGGAAGCTCTTCCGGCAGATAGACGGCCAGAACATACTCTACCCTTCCGGTGGATATATCCATCTGCACCATTGCCACATCCAGATCTTTATGCTTCAGAACATAAAGACCGGACTGCTGCACAACATCTCCCGCTTTATCTGTTATATTCATTTCCATATCATTCCGGCCTTTCCTGTTTTCCTTTTTTGGTTTCCAAAAATCTTCCTATACATTTCCTGATTTTTCAAAGTATCTGTTCCGATTTTACATCATCCTTCTGCTTATACTGATTATACCTTATCCATTTTTGAAGTACAATCCTTACTTTGCGTCAAAAAAACAGAAAGAATGCAATACGTGTTACAGTTCACGGCACCGGCCGCGAACTGTAACGCATCCAGCCCATTGAAAAGTCGCCTGATTCTTTCTGCCTATGCTTTATCTATGACCCATTCGCCGTGCCCGCCCTGGCCCTCGTAATGGATTTTCCCCTGCTTTTTTAGTTTCCGTATCCGGGCATTTGCTGCCGAAAGACTGATTCTCTCCATTCCTGCGATCTGTTTTGCTGTAACCTTTGGATTCTGCCGGATATATTGTATAATCCGTCCAGATTCCGCCTCTTTTCTTACGGCATATAGGAAATCGTCAGGAAGCGGCACTTCCCATGTTAATTTCTTTTCAAAATCACCAGAAATATCTTCGATATGTGCCAGATCAGATGAATCCATTCCCGGCACCTTTTCTGTGTGAAATGATAAGATCAGTTTTTCCGGATAGACCGTGATCCTGTCAATGCTGTCTATCATATCAGACAACGCGGCCTGCCTTACCGAGTCTTCTTCCAGACGTTTCCGTATCACCTTTAACCGCTGCTCTGTCACAAGCCTGGCATGTTCCGTATCCTTCAGATTTTCCAACTCTTTTTTTAACCCGTCAATCTTTGTTGTGATTTCTTCCTTTTTTATCTTATAATCCTGATCCGATATCACATCTGCAAGCAGTTTATCCATTAGCTTCCTTTCCTGGGTCTTGTATTTTTCCAATTCCTTACAGACACAATTTTGTCGTGACGAGGTATCATTTTTCTGCAGTATGCCATTCAGAATGGCAAGGGCTTTATCAATGATTTCCGAATCTTTCAATCCGATCCTCTGATAATATTTCGCACAGACCTTTTCCAACAAAAGGTTTAATTTTTCTTCATCCAGATGGATATTATCACAGCCACTGTCTGATGTTCTTTTCACTTTCCGCTGCCCACTCCGCATCTTTTTCTCATCATTGCGCCCGTTTTGAAGATATTTCCGGCATTTCCATTCCACGATCAGTTCTTCATCCTTATAGCGTTTCCGATATGTCCTGTAAAACAGACTGCCGCACTCTCCGCATATGATTTTCCCGGATAAGGGATATTTTCCCGGATTTTTTCCTCCGGGATGGTATTCCTTTGCATTCCGCTCCTGCGCCCTTGCGTCCATAGCTTCATTTGCCTCTTTCCACTCTCCTTCTGAAACAGCCGCCGGAAGCACATTTCTATGGATGACCCACTGTTCCTTTGGTACTTTTACCGTCCTCTTTAGCTGAAAATCAAAATGTACTTTATTCTGGATCACGGTTCCGCAGCGGATCGGGTTTCTGATAATCCTTCGGATTGCTTCTTCTTTAAATGGTTTTCCATTCCTGTCACGTATTCCTTCCTCTTCCAGATAATGCTCAATAGAGCGGCACCCCATTGTCTTACAGAGGCAGAACATGATGCGGATTGCCGATACCTCTTCCTCTACCAGTACAATCTCGCCGTTTTCCAGGCGCTGCAAGCCAAATGTATTGGGCGGCAGGATAAATTTCCTGCCATCCTCCTGCCTGTGGTAATGTGCATTATTGATCTTTTTTGACAATTCCTTGCTGTATTCTTCCGCCAGAATCGCCTTGATTCCTGTGATCAGCGCATCATCCGCAGAATAAAACTTATGCTCCAGATACATATAAAGTTTTTTGCCGTTGGATACCAGACGGTCAATAAACAGATACCAGTCCCGGGTATTCCTCATCAGACGGTCCTGAGTCTTAATCTGGACAATATCAAATTTATCTGTCTGCAATTCCTCAAAAAGTCTGTTATACTCCTTTCGTTTCGCCGTCGTTGTACCGCTTTTGGCTTCAATATATTCATCCACCAGAAGCCAGCCCTGCTGCCGGACGCTCTTGCGGGATTCCTGCACCTGCTGTATCAGAGCATCCTGCTGGCTTTCCTCCTCGGTACTGCAGCGGCAATAAATGACCGCGCGCAGCATTTGGGTCACGCTTTCTGCAGCATCTGGTTGAAGAGAATCTGTTCCTCTGCCGTCAATAAATGCTCCTTAAGTAAAATTTCAGCGATATTAAGCAAAATTCTCTTTTCCATCTGCTTTTCTCCTTCGTTTTGTCCTTTATTTTTTTGATCCATAAATAAATGTAACCTGCATTTTTATTACATTCTATGTATTTCACATCCATAAATGCCCCAGTTCAACTGATTTTATTTCTTTTAGCTGACAATCTTACCGATATTCTGAAAGAGGACAGTTATCCCGATGTGCAGGCGTTTATGGCGACCTGCCGGGAAACCGAAGCCATTGTAGAACATGATAACCGCAGCCTTGCCGAGTGGGAACGGCAGGTCAGGGAAAAGAACAGACCGAAACTTCTGATGCCTTATAGTACTATAAAAAGAAGTGCCTATGCCATTTTTTGTTTTAGATCATTCACGCAAAACGGCAATGTTGTTGTCAAATAAGCGAAACAGGGATGATCAGGTTATCCTGATCAAATGCGCTTAATTTATCGGCCATGCAGAGGATGGCTCCGGTGCCGCGCTGCAAAGGAGATTTTTCAATCAGTTCAAATACCCTCGTTAGCTTTTTGGGCGGGGATGCCATTTTTTTGATTTCCACAGGAAACAGTTTTCCGTCCTGTTCTAAGATCAAGTCGATCTCCCGGGCATCCTTGTCACGATAGTAATACAGATATGGCTCCTGCCCGGCGTTTTGATAAGTCTTGATAATCTCTGACACAGCATAATTTTCCAGCAAAGCTCCGCTCATAGCTCCCTCCATCGCCGTTTCCGCGCTGCTCCAGCGAGTCAGATAGCAGACAAGCCCGGTATCATAAAAATACAGTTTCGGAGTGGACACGGTACGCTTGAGGACGTTATTGGAATACGGATACAAGAAAAATATGACTCCCAGAGACTCCAGTACATGCAGCCAGTTTTTCGCCGTAACCTGATCAATCTCCGCATCGTCCGAAATGCCTTTGTAATTGACCTGGCAGGAAGTTCTGGCCGCCGACGCACGCAGAAATTTTAAAAACTTTAAGCTGTCAATATCATTGGACAGGCGGCGCACATCCCGCTCCAGATAAGTTTCGATGTAGCTGGAATAAAAAATGTTGGCATCTTGATAGGCCCCGCTGACCAGCGAAGGCATCCCGCCCCGGAAGATATACTGGAAAATCGCTGGCGTGTCCAGTATCGTGCGGTATTTTTCCTTTGCTGCCAGCGCATGAAGCTCAAGACTAAACGGAGTATTCTCCTGACACCCCATGATTTCACTCTGGGACAGCGGAGCCATGCGAAGCAGCGCCACCCGTCCGGCCAGCGATTCCTGAACTCCTTCCATCATCTTGAAAAGCTGGGAACCTGTCAGCCAAAAATCACCGGGCTGGTGCCGGGTGTCCACCATAATCTTGATGTATGGAAAAATTTCCGGAGCATACTGCACCTCATCGATCAGAAGCGGCGGCTGATGAATCTGAAAGAACATCTTGGGATCTGTTTTTGCCAGTTCCCGCTCCATAAGGTCATCCAAAGATACCTTCCTGCGGCTGCGTCCTTCCGTCTCGATCAGGTGCTCCAGCATGGTCGTTTTTCCCACCTGCCGCGGGCCGGTGATCAGAAGTACAGGATATTGCTGACTGAGTGACATAACAGGCATTTCCATGTGACGCTTGATATACATAAAGGGAATCCCTCCTCTCTTGTTTTTCGGTCAATATACGGCTATAATCATATTTTAGCCGATTATCCAAACCTTTACAAGCCTTAGTTCATAAAAAGATATAACCATGTAACTATTCACGGTGCCTTGCACCCTGCTGCAAGGCATCCGGCCAGTAAAATAGCGGTTGCTGGCAACCAGCCCGTCTACACTCCGTTCCGGTCCGTCCTAAACAAGCGTCACAGGCGCTTAGGACCGCCGTCAGGCGACTTTTCAATGGGCTGGATGCGTTACAGTTCGCGGCCGGTTAGGCCGTGAACTGTAACGAGAGAATGGAAATCAACTGGATACACATTTTATCATTTTCCCCTCACAGGTCTTTAAAATGGATTGGCTCCTGATGAGCATTATCCTCCTGTGCATCATGGCAATGCTTTTATATTCCCTGATCAATCTGCTGGAAAAATGGTGCCGAAAGCACTTTTGATATTCAGGAAAATCCGAACAATCAAAAAATAAACAGATTGTACGCATTGGAATATGATTTTAGAAATCCGATATTTATAGTGAACGCCAAAAAATTTTTTGTCGTTCACTATATAATAAAATTATGAAAGCGTCAAAAGACATTTTCACTCTTATGATAGTCTACGAGGTGATAAAAGATGAGGTATAAGGATTTTCTTGCGGAACGGATCGCTTCACTGCGAATGAAAAGGAATGTATCCGCACGTGAAATGAGCCTTGCAATCGGTCAAAACGAAAACTATATCAACCGCATTGAAAATAAGCAGAGCTTACCGTCCATGCAGGCTTTCTTTTCTATCTGTGAATACTTTCACATTACTCCTAATGATTTTTTTGACTCAGACAGGCCGAATCCCGCCAGGGTCAACAACATCGTAACGATACTTTACACACTGGAAGATGAGCAGCTCGATATTGTATTGAATGTCGCAAAAGGTCTGTCCTTCAAAAAGGAAAAAAGTGCTAGTATAACCCAATTTAAATAACCTTACGTTTCACTGGTCTGCTTTCCCGATAGCACATGTGTAAAAGCCTCAGCGTAGCCCGCTACGCCTGCGTTTTTACACATGCACTCTCGAAAGAGCATCCTCAGTGAAACAGAAAGGTATTTAAATCGGTTTATACTAGGTTAAGAGACGTGCAGATGGCGCGGATAGCGAGCGCTTATTACTTAAGAATTAATGCACAGTCGGAAAATTTTTATCATGCACTACTGCATCTGCTGTAATGACAGTGCCATCTCTTTTGTGGTGATTTCCTCTCCCGTATCAAGACTGACATATCGGATAAAACCGACTTCGTCCTCAAAGCAAAGCTCCGCCTGTTCAAAATCATCAAATAGCAATCCGGGAATCCTGAGCTCGCGGCCGCTCTCGTTGGAAATACCAAACTCATAAGTGGTTCTGAGCAGCTTGCCGGAGCTTGATTCTGCATCTTCCGCTTCCGGCGCGGAATAATACAGGCACACTGTCTCATCATTTTCGATCTTCGTATTCTGTTCCATCATATTCTCCGGAAAATCCGCGGCAGTTGATGCCTTGACCGTGAATCCTGTGATTGCCTCACCCGTATGATTTGTCAGCAAAAATTTATAGGAATCTTCGGACTCTGTGCCGATGACTTTGTACTCTTCCGCTTCCTTTTCAGGCTCGCCGTCTTTGCTGTCATCCTTCTTTTCTTCATCCTTTTCTTCCTGCTCTTCCTGATCTTCCTCTTTATTTTCTCCCTGTTCTGTCTTTGGCTCTTCCGATTCCTGTGGATTCTCTTCCTTCTTTCCGCATCCAAAGATCAGACATGCTGCCCATATGGCCAAAAGCCCTGTTATAACTGCTCGTTTCATCATGCTTCCTCCTTTATCCAAAACAAAATCTCCGGTACAATATCTATAGTGAATGACAAGATGATTTGTCGTTTACTATAATTGATGAAAGGGGATTCCCTTCTGCGAAAGGAATCCCTCTTCAAAGCACTTACCTCTTCAAATAATCATGTGCGGCTGCGATATTATTTCGTATATTGATACGGTGCTGTCGCATAAGTCGTCATATAGAATCCATATGCCGGATTTTCATGCTGGGATTCCGGATCGCAGACATAGGTCGCTCCGTTCATATAAATCTCAACCCAGGCATGAGGTCCTTTTCCGCCGGCCAGCAGTGGAACGGATCCGCTGATCATAGACGCGCTGTAACCAAGCTGGCGTGCCATCGCCGCAAACGAAGCCGCATAGCAGTAGCAATTGCCCCTTCTTTGCTCCAGGCCATAAATCGCATACCACTCTTCCTGTGTATAGCCAGGTTCCGATGGTTCCAGCGGAATCGGCAGGGTCTGGTAAGAAATATTATTCACCACCCAGTTATAACATGTACGCAGCTTTTCTGCCGAATCCATCGAACCGTTCGTGATACTTCCGATGATCTGATTCGCGTCATTTGCCACTCTGGACTGTACGACAAATTCCAGAGAATAATTGACCGCACCTACAAAAGCAAGCTCTCCGTTGATCTGCGTATATGCATGCGTGGTATAGCTGCCGGAACTTCCGTGTCTTGAGCTGTCGACTTCCACATACCACACACCATTTCCGGAACGGACGCCCTCATACCAGATGATATCATCCTGTCCGTTCGCGTCACTCCAGGTAGGGAACAATACCTTTGCACTGCTTCCGCTTACCTGAGGAGCCGATACGGAAACCTGATATCTGGAGTCTGAGATCCGGGTCGCGCTTACTTCTGAGGATACAGGCTGCTGACTGCTACCTGCCTTTATATCCGCCGTCGTGCCGCAGACACAGTTCATCACTCCGCTGTTCGATGTCACATATACATGGATATTATATTTTCCCGTATTGTTGCGGTGGTTCGAAATATTGGCAGATACCGTATACGTATCACTGCTTTGTCTGCGGGCAGTGTACCATTTGATGTCATTCTGGTCTTCGGCATGCCATACCGGAACCTGTACCGTCTGTATTCCTCCCGGCGCGCTGACACCGGAAACCACGATATCAAATGCTCCTGTGTTCTCATTGATATTGGTGACCTCTACTTTGGCCGAATCGGAAGAAGCGCCCGCATTGTCTACCTGAAAGGTCGTACCCGTTAAAATCTGCAGCGTTCCATTGGTAAACAATGCATAGGCATGTACATTATAGGTTCCTGTCTGCCCATGATCACTGATAGAAACAGTATATGTATAATTACCGCCGGAATTTCTGGAAGCCTTGTACCACTTCAGATCATCCTGGCCTCCCTGGTCCGCCCATACGGCGAACTGGATGCTGTCCAGTCCCGTAAGCTGTACGCCGGATAGGGACACCTGATATGCCGCCCCGCTTCCATCGCGGTCTGACACAGACAGCTCAGCATTGGATGATGTGTTTGTATTGCCCCCGCTTACCTGCTGAGTGGTTGCGCCGACGATATTGAACGCTCCGTTATTTTCACGGACATAGGCATGGATCTGATACGTTCCCGTATGGTTCCCGTGATTCGCGATCGATACCTCTGCCATGTAGCTTCCGTCTGACATCCTGCTTGCATCATACCACTTAATGTCACTCTGGTCATCCGCACACCATACCGGAATCTGTACCTGCCTGATTCCGGAAGAAGACTGTGCTCCCCGTACCCAGGCCCGGAAGGTTCCGTTGGACGCATTATAATCCGTTGTTGTTACCGTCACATTGCCCGTTGACGTTGTTCCTGCCGTACTTGCGCTTACCTGCTGGGTTGTCGCGCCGACAATGTTGAACGCTCCGTTATTCTCACGGACATAGGCATGGATCTGATACGTTCCCGTATGGTTCCCGTGATTCGCGATCGATACCTCTGCCATGTAGCTTCCGTCCGACATCCTGGCTGCGTCATACCACTTAATGTCACTCTGATCATCCGCGCACCATACCGGAATCTGCACCTGACTGAT
Organism: Faecalicatena sp.; assembly: GCA_009774255.1. Taxonomy (GTDB): domain Bacteria; phylum Bacillota; class Clostridia; order Lachnospirales; family Lachnospiraceae; genus Schaedlerella. The sequence continues at coordinate 17,581 of VSNK01000027.1, read as the reverse complement.
TCCGGAAGAAGACTGCACTCCCTGTACCCAGGCCCGGAAAGTACCGTTGGACTCATCGTAATCCGACGTGTTTACACTGACATTGCCTGTAGAACCTGCCGGTGCTTCCGTCACAGAAAAAGACGTATCTCCCACAAAAACCATGGTGCCGTCGGACTGCTTTACATAAGCGTGCACCGCATATCTTCCCGTCTCTCCATGGTTGCTCACCCGTACATCATATTGATATCCGCTGCCCGACCTCTGAGCCTCATACCATTGCAGATCATTCTGGTTATCCTGCTCTCCCCACACTGCGAAAAGTACCTGGGACATATCGGAAACATCCGGCTGATCCATGGTAACACGGAAAACGCTCTGTGTCTGATCGACATCCTCTGCGCTCACCGTTACATTCTCTGCGGATGCTTTTTGCATTGGAATGCATACATATAGCAGCATACACAAAAGTACCGGGAATATTCTCTTCAGCTTTTTTCTCATCTCACCACTCCTCTTATGTCACTGAATTTCCCTTAGGAGTTATACTCACGGCCGATGAAATCTGCCGTGAGTATCGCACCAGCCGCAGCCGCAAAGCGGCATACTTCCTTATGCGGCTGTGCGCATCCTATGATACTGTGCGGCAGTTTATCTGACGCTCAGTATATTTTCCTACAACTCCTATGGCTTCTTCCCTATGGAAAGTAAAGCCGCGGCTCCTGTAATGCCCCCGCTTTTCCTGGATATAGCCGGGGCTAATCATTCGCCTCCCTTTAAATTAGCACCAAACACCTGAAAAGTCAACTTTTATTGGCATTCTGGTAATCTAAATTCACCCCAAATCCACCGGAACCGCAAATTCCATTCTGGTATCTCTTTTTATGGTGTCCCCCAGCAGATCTTCTACATATTGAAAGTATCCGTTGTTCCCTCTTTCCTTTAACCAAAGGCCGACTGATTTTTCAAGCCGCAACAGGCACTTTACCGGCTCCTCAAAGTAAGCTTCCAGTTTTTCCGGCGAATCCGGACATCCGTCCGTTCCCAGTGCGAGCCTGATCTCTTCATTCGTAAAAGGGTCAAAGCTCATCAGAAGCCCTTTTGCCAAGGCCTGATTTTCTTCCGATAAAAATGAATCAATATCATATTCCGTATCGGTCAGGTAACCATCTATCGTCAGCAGGCTGATATGAATCGCCTCGATGACCCTTCTGCTGTCCCTTTTCTCATTTTCACGGTGAAGCTTTAACAAATTAGATTCCATAGGGAACAGAAAAAAGGCATGATCTTCTTCCTCACCTGTTTTTATCGACCCGAATCTCTGTGCCATCCTGCTGCTGATTTTATCAAAGTTGTATCTGTTCAGCTTTTTCTTTTCCATCGTATACGCTCCTTCTGCTTTCTTACAATTCCTTCATTCCTTAATTATTGCCGCTGGCAATGGGGGCATTAGTCACCATAACTGGTAACATTATTTTCCCAAACCTCAGTGTAACACTTTCCCGGGCGGCATTCAAGGTTTATTTCCTGTTTCATTGACATTCGGATGCATCTGATTTATGATAATACATGGCGTCAGGACGCCGAACGTTACAGGTCACGCCTGGTGAAGGTGTGACCTGTAACCGCCGAACTGACAATGCCTCCCCGATGCGGAGGCTTAACATGAATCATATCAGGAGAAAAGAGTCATGAAATTAACAGTAGATTTAAAAGAAAACAGTTATCCGATCTATATTGAAAACGGGATTTTAAAAAATGCCGGCAGCTACATTTCCCAGATCTTCACCGGGCGGCGGATCATGGTCATTTCCGATGACCAGGTGTATCCGCTGTATGGAGAAAAGCTTATGAGCACATTCACTTCCTGGGAATGTCATACACTGATCCTTCCCCATGGGGAACCGACGAAAAACTTTCGGACGCTGCCGGAGATTTATTCCGCTCTGCTGAAGGCAAAGATTTCCCGCAGTGATCTGGTCATCGCTCTGGGCGGCGGAGTCATCGGTGATCTGGCCGGATTTGCGGCTGCCAGCTTCCTGCGCGGGGTAAAGCTGGTTCAGATTCCCACCTCCCTTCTGGCACAGGTAGACTCCTCTGTGGGTGGAAAGACCGCGGTGGACCTGCCTGAGGGCAAGAATCTGGTAGGTGCCTTCTATCATCCGAAGCTGGTATTGATCGACCCGGACGTGCTGGATACCCTGCCGGAGCGCTTCATCCATGACGGCATGGGAGAAGTGATCAAATATGGCTGCATCAAGGATGCCGCTCTTTTTGAGACCTTGAAAAGGCACGGGTCGTGTCACAGCCTAAAAAAAGAACTTGCCTCTGTGATCTGCCGCTGCGTGGATATCAAACGGATCGTAGTGGAAGCGGACCAGTTCGACACCGGAGAACGGATGCTGCTGAACTTCGGGCACACCCTGGCACACACGATCGAACAATATTATCACTACGGACGTGAGAGCCATGGGGAGGCCGTTGCCATCGGCATGTACCAGATCACGAAAATCGCGGAGGATAAGGGGCTCACTCCCGCCGGGTGCGCGGAATTGATAAAGGAACTACTGACAGCCTACGGCCTGCCTCATCAATGCGGCCTTGCGCTGTCTGACCTGACAGCCGCCATTACTCTGGACAAAAAGAATCTGAACAATCATCTGAATGTAGTCCTGCTGCACGAGATTGGGGACAGCTATGTATATCCGACTGACGCGGGATTTTTTGAAGGAGATTTTCCCGTTTAAATTTATATAGGGAGCACCAGAAACAATTTCCAGCTGTGCGGTTGGATGCTCCAGGTAGCATCCAACCCACTTATCCATTCGCAAAAGCCGTGCTGACGCACTCTTACGTCTGCTGACGCAGCCGCTTTTTGCTCATTAATAAGTGGGTTGCTGATTCGACAGGCCATTTGCATTGCAATAAATTGCATGCAAATGACCTGTCGAATCGCAACCGCACAGCTGGAAAAATTTTTGTCGTTCCCTATAAATGAAAGAGCCAAAAGGTATTTTGACGCTTGTATAATAAAAATAAAGGAGTATAAGATTATGAAACAGATTACAGGCCATACCAGATTGACCGGGCTTCTGGGAAGTCCGGTTGCACACAGCATCTCTCCGATGATGCACAATGAAGCCTTTGAACAGACCGGGCTGGACTATGTATACCTCGCTTTCGACGTAGGAACAGACAAATTAGAAACCGCCGTGGAGGGGCTTCGCACTCTGAATGTCCGCGGATTCAACCTGACCATGCCGGACAAGAACCTGATGTGCACCCTTTGTGACCGGTTATCCCCCGCCGCCGAGATTTCCGGCGCGGTCAACACTGTTGTAAATGATGACGGAGTGCTGACCGGATATACCACGGACGGGATCGGATACATGCAGGCAGCCAGGGATGCCGGACACGACCTGATCGGGAAAAAAATGACTCTGATGGGGGCAGGCGGAGCAGCCACGGCCATCCTGGTACAGGCGGCACTGGACGGTCTTTCCGAAATCTCGGTGTTCAGCATTCACGATGAATTTTTCCCGCGGGCGGAAAAAATCGTGGGCCAGCTGAATGAACGCACAGACTGCAAGGTACGATTATTTGATTTCGACGATGAATCCATCCTCCGCAGGGAAATCGCGGACAGCATGATCCTCACCAACGGAACCTCCGTAGGCATGGCTCCGGACACAGACCGTTCCATCATCCGGGATCCTTCCATGTTCCATAAGGATCTGGTGGTTTCCGATGTCATCTACAATCCGCGGGAAACGCTGCTGCTTAAGACCGCCCGTGAGGCCGGATGCCGGACCTTCAACGGGCTGTACATGCTGATGTATCAGGGGGCTGAAGCTTTTCGGCTTTGGACCGGAACCGACATGCCCATCCCAATCATCAAAGAGAAATACTTCTCCTGAAATCTGTTCGGTGTTTTACCGCGCTATCCGTACGAAAACGTACAGACTTAAAAAAGTGTGCGTCCTGACGCACACTCGCGCCGAAGCGCGGCTGCGGCAGCAGCCATTTTCTTTATGCGCGTAGTGCGCATCCCCCTTTCCTATAGAAGAACAAAGAGTTTCGCTTGCGAAACTCGCGCCTGCGGCGGTCGCATAGCGACATCTACCTCGTACGCCGCAGTGCGCATCCCCCGGAGGGTTTTTGTTCTATAGGAAAATTCGGAGAAGTTTCCTATAGAACAAGAGCAATCTCCATTGAGGAATGGGATTGCGGTCGTATCTGCGAGGATACCGAGCATACTTTCTTCCGTTCCGGAATAAAATAGAAGAAAAATTATGTCAGGGAATATTTATGGACGCCAGAAATCACAAGGAAGATGATTGGAAAAGCAAGGCATTATTCCTCCGCATCGGAAAGCTGTCTCTGTTCTTCGCGGCAGCTTTTCTTGTCGGGCATTTCGCGGCCCGGCTGCAGGAGCACTTCTCACAGGAGACCATTTCTCAAAATCATGTGATTGAATCTTCGGAAGGCAACTGGGGGCTGAGCTTTCAGGAGGAGGGGCAGCCGCCTGTCGCCAATGCGACCGCGCAGGAACTGGAACAATATAACGCCTATTACGCCAATATCACGGATGAGAAGGTTATTTATCTGACTTTTGATGCCGGATTCGAGAACGGGAATACCCCGGCCATACTGGACGCTCTGAAAAAACACAACGCCCCTGCCACATTTTTTGTGGTCGGCACCTATGTCACATCCAACCCGGAGCTGATCCAGAGGATGAACCAGGAAGGGCATACTGTCGGGAATCATACATATCATCATCCCGATATGTCACAGATTGCGTCAAAAGAGGCTTTTGAAAAAGAACTGAAGGATGTGGAAGATGTCTACCAGGAGACCACCGGAGAGCAGATGGTCAAATTCTACCGTCCTCCTCAGGGGAAATACAGCGAAAGCAACCTGCAGATGGCAAAGGAACTGGGGTACCATACCTTTTTCTGGAGCCTTGCCTACGTAGACTGGTATGAAAACGACCAGCCCACCAGAGAGGAAGCCTTCGACAAGCTTCTCGGCCGGATCCATCCCGGCGCCATCGTCCTGCTTCACAGTACCTCTAAGACCAATGCGGAAATTCTGGATGAACTTCTGACGAAATGGGAAGAAATGGGATATACATTTCAGGCATTAGATCAACTGATCTAATGCCTGTTTTTTTAGTATGCCGGCTGCTTTCTGCCTTTTTTCACATGCTTATGCATGGATTCGTCCTGTCCGCTCTCCTGCTCCGGATATTTTTCCAGGAATTTCTTCATATCATGCTTCATGATATAGAAGTACATCCCAATGAGCAGCGCCCCGGCGCTCACCCAGGCAGCCGGGCCTGCGAAGCATACGCCGGCATAGCTTCTCTGCCCTGACGCGATCCACGATGTAACTCCTCTCGCGGCCAGCTCTACGATCCCTGCCGTCATCGGAAGCAGGCCATAGCCCATACCCTGGATGCCGTTCCGATAAATATTTACAACGGCCAGCGGGATAAAGAAGATTCCCGAACATCTCAGATAGATTTCCACCAGTCCGATCACCTCTGACACATTCTCCGACAGGAACAGATAGGTCATGTATTTTCCGCCGGTCAAGATCCATGCCCCCACCGCGACGGAATAGACTGCCGAGATCAGTGTTGCCGCTTTGAATCCCTGACGAATCCGCAGCACCTTGCCTGCGCCCATGTTCTGAGCGCTGTAGGTCGCCATCGTAGTTCCCAGTGCCACATAAGCCTGGGTTACCACCTGCTCAATCTTGCTTGCCGCCGTAAAGGCCGCCACAGCCGTGGAACCCAGCATATTCAGGGATGTCTGCACCATCATGGTTCCTACCGCCGTGATGGAATACTGCAGAGCCATGGGGAAGCCTACTCCGAGCTGGGTTTTCAAAAGAGACATTCTCGGTTTCCAGTCTTCCCTTTCCAAACGCAGGAGCGGCACCTTCTTGATGATATAGAGCAGGCAAAGCAGTCCTGACACTCCCTGCGCCGCTACCGTCGCATAAGCCGCTCCTGCCGCGCCCAGACCAAATACCACGATCAGAAGCAGATCCAGCCCGATATTGAGAATCGCGGACAGAATCAGGAAATAGAGCGGGATCTTACTGTTTCCCAGCGCCCGCAGGACACATGCCAGCAGGTTATAAAGCATCTGCGCGAAGATTCCCGCACAGATGATCATAATGTAGGCATAGGCATCCGCAAAAATGTCGGACGGTGTCTGCATGAACCTTAGCAGAGGCTTCATGAAAGCCATGCTCAGCACGGTCAGCACCGCTGACACGAACACCGAAAGGAGCGCCGCGCCGCCCACGGTCTGCCGCATCGCCTTCATATCTCCGGCGCCGAATTTCTGCGCCGTCAGCACCGTAAAGCCTGCCGTCATCCCCAGCACGAACCCGATAATCAGGAACATGATCGTTCCCGTACTTCCCACGGCCGCCAGGGCTTTCGTACCCACAAATTTTCCTACGATAATCGTGTCTGCCATATTGTAAAACTGCTGAAACACATTTCCAATAAAAATAGGGAGTGTAAAATTCAAAATAGTCTTTGCCGGGTTTCCCGCAGTCATATCTTTCTGTAACGTTTTCATAGTCCATCCTCCTAACATATAATATGATAATGCACCCTCGCCCGCGGTTCAGTCACATGCCGCCGGAAGGCATAGAAAAATGCACGGACTCTATTATATGAAAGACCTTCCGGACATTCAAGAATGAAAACGCACAAATTTATAAAATATTTTGGGGGAAATACTGAAAAAATCACTATTCCTATTTTGGGGAAATGAATTTTGCCATGAATACTTCGCCGGCCGAAAACCAAAAGGGGCAGAAAAATCTGCCCCTTAGGAGTTGTAGAAATATGATCACTACTTTGCGTATGCCAGCGCGTTCCAACGCAGTTCATTCTTGAACTGGCGGATCGTCGTGTCTTTATCGATATAGACTGCCTCGATTCCCATAGCGTCCGCCCAGTCGCCCATCTGCTCTGCGGTCAGGTCATAGGAGAACGCCGTATGGTGCGCGCCGCCTGCCAGGATCCAGGCCTGTGCCCCAGTCTTCAGATCCGGCTGCGGTGTCCAGAATGCGGTCGCTACCGGAAGCTTGGGCATCGGCTTTTCCACCTTCTTGCAGTCCACAGTATTGATGATGAGGCGGAAACGGTCTCCCAGGTCGATCAGGGAGGTTGCCACGGCCGGGCCTGTCTTTGAGGTAAATACCAGACGTGCTGGATCCTCCCTGTCACCCATGGACAGCGGCTGTTCCTTGATGCTGATGGGGCCGTCCGCGATACTCGGGCATACTTCCAGCATGTGTGCCTGCAGGATGCCTTCTTTTCCCGGAACCAGGTTGTATGTGTAGTCTTCCATAAAAGAGGTTCCCTTCGCGTCCTTCATGCCCTGGGTCATGATCTTCATGATACGTACCATGGCCGCAGTCTTCCAGTCCCCTTCTCCGCCGAAGCCGTAACCCTTTTCCATGAGACGCTGGATTGCCAGTCCCGGAAGCTGCTTCAAAGCACCCAGATCTCCGAAATGCGTCACGATCGCCTGATAATTCTTTTCTTCCAGAAAACGTTCGAACCCGATCTCGATTCCCGCCTGAACCGCCACATGATCCCGGAACTCTTTCTCATCCCTGCCTTCCAGAAGGATATTGTATTTGCTGTAATATTCCTCCACAAGCGCGTCGATATCGGCCTTGGAAACATCGTTGACTGCCTCCGCGATCTCATTGACCGGATAAGCGTCCACTTCCCAGCCGAACCGGATCTGCGCTTCCACCTTGTCGCCCTCGGTGACCGCCACATTGCGCATATTGTCGGCAATCCTCATGACCCTCACATGGCTGCTCTCGATGACGCCGATTGCCGTACGCATCCAGGAACCGATCTTCTCCTGAACCTCCTCATCGTCCCAGAATCCTACGACAACCTTCCGCTCCATGCCGAGACGGCTGAATATATGTCCGTATTCCCGGTCTCCGTGGGCGGACTGATTCTCGTTCATGAAATCCATATCAATGGTATCATACGGGATTTCCTGGTTGAACTGAGTATGAAGGTGAAGCAGAGGCTTGCGGTATTCCTGCAGTCCCAGGATCCAGGATTTTGCCGGTGAAAACGTATGCATCCAGGTGATGACTCCTGCGCAGTTCTCGTCCGTATTTGCCTCGTTGAAGGTCTTGCGGATCAGTTCATTCGTAATCAGGGTCGGCTTCCAGACCACTTCAAAGGGAAGTCTGCCCGACGCATTCAAAGCATCTACGATGATACGGGAGTGCTCCGCCACATGGGACAGACACTCATCTCCGTAAAGATCCTGTGAACCGGTGCAAAACCAAAATTGATATGCTTTTTGTTTCATGATGAAAACCCTCCTAATTTTATCTATAACCTTTCTTTTATGATACAAGCGTCAAAAGATCCTGTGTTTCATACTTACATGAAAAAGCATGACCCTGGACGCAAATATTTTCCAGCTGTGCGGTTGCGATTCGATAGGTCATTTGCATGCAATTTATTGCAATGCAAATGGCCTGTCGAATCAGCAACCCACTTATGAATGAGCAAAAAACGGCTGCGCAAGCAGACGTAAGAGTGCGTCAGCACGGTTCTTGCGAATGGATAAATGGGTTGGAGGCTCCTTGGAGCATCCAACCGCACAGCTGGAATATTTTTACACTTATAATGCGCTGTTTTGTCCGTAGTAGGCATTGGCGCCGTGTTTACGGTAATAATGCTTGTCCTGCAGTTCCTGAGGAGCAGGCTGATTGTCCGGATTGAGCTGTTCGCAGCGGAACGCCATCTTCGCCACTTCCTCCAGCACTACCGCGTTGTGAACCGCCTCATGTGCGTCCTTTCCCCAGGCAAAGGGCCCGTGGTTCTTACAGAGCACGGCCGGAACTGCCAGATAGTCTTTGCCTCTGCTCTCGAACTCATCCGCGATCAGTATCCCTGTATTTAACTCATAGGCCTCCTCAATCTCTTCCTGTGTCAGATTGCGGACACAGGGAACCTCCCCGTAAATATAGTCCGCGTGAGTCGTCCCATAGCAGGGAATGTCCCTGCCTGCCTGCGCCCAGCTCGTAGCCCAGGAGGAATGGGTATGCACGATCCCTCCGATCTTCGGAAAACGGCTGTAAAGGATCCGGTGGGTGGGCGTGTCGGATGAAGGATTGTATTTTCCTTCTACCTTGTTCCCCTCCAGATCTACCACTACCATATCCTCCGGGGTAAGGCGGTCATATTCCACACCGCTCGGCTTGATCACGAACAGCCCGGATTCCCGGTCGATGGCACTGACATTTCCCCAGGTGAATGTGACAAGACCATATTTCGGCAGAAGCATATTCGCTTCATATACCTGTTGCTTTAATTGTTCCAGCATCTTTTTCTTCTCCTTATCTCTTTCTTTATACGCACAGCCGCATAAGGAACTATGCCGCTTTGCGGCCGGCGCGATACCTCACGGCAGATTTCATCGGCCGTGGGTATATGATTCGCCCGTCAAAAGCTCTCATTTCCCTACAGACTTTCCACTGCGGCACGCTCGATGGACAGACCTGCTTTATACCGAACCATGAACTCCTCGAAGCCGGCCGCGTCCCCGGCATCCGGAGAAATGCTTTCGCCTTCTTCCCCGTGGAACACCTTCTGAGCCAGATAGTCCGCCAGCGTCTCTCCCTGTTCCTTATTCTTCATGTAAGAAGCCAGAAGCGCCATTCCCCACGCGCCGCCCTCTCCGGCTGTCTCCATCACAAAGACCGGCGTGTCGATGGCCGCTGCCATGATCTTCTGTCCTACGCCCTTTGTCTTGAAAAGACCTCCATGTCCCAGCATTTTATCCAGTCGTACATGCTCTTCCTTTGTCAAGATGTCCATGCCTGTCTTCAAAGCTCCCAAAGAGGTGAACAGATGCACCCGCATAAAATTGGCCAGCCCGAAGCTGCTGTCCGGTTTGCGAACGAACAATGGCCGCCCCTCTTCAAATCCGGTGATATGCTCCCCGGAAAAATAGTTGTATGCCAGCAGTCCGCCGCAGTCCGGATCTCCCTCCAACGCTTTGTTGTACAAGGTCCCGAACAGGGTATTCATATCGACCTTAGTCCCGAATCCTTCCAGGCATACTTTGAACAGATTCACCCACGCATTCAGATCCGAAGTACAGTAGTTGCAGTGTACCATGGCCACCGGATCTCCTGTGGGAGTCGTGACCATATCGATCTCTTCATAGGGCCTGGACAGCGGTTTTTCCAGAACTGCCATGGAAAATACACTGGTTCCCGCGGAAACATTTCCGGTGCGGACCGCCACACTGTTGGTCGCCGCCATTCCGGTGCCCGCGTCTCCCTCCGGCGGGCAGAGCAAAATGCCTGCCTCAAGCTCTCCGCTGGGGTCCAGAAGCCTGGCTCCGGCCTCCGTCAGAGTCCCTGCACAGTCTCCTGCAACGAGCACCCTGGGAAGCAGCTCCTTAAGCTTCCACGGAAATCCCTGATCCGCCACCAGTTCATCGAACTGTTCCAGCATTTTCCCGTCAAAATCCTTTGCTCCGGAATCGATCGGGAACATTCCGGCCGCTTCCCCGATCCCGATTACCTTTTCCCCGGTCAGCTGCCAGTGAATATAGCCTGCCAGAGTCGTGATAAAACGCACATCCTTCACATGCTCTTCCCCGTTCAAAATGGCCTGGTACAGGTGGGCAATACTCCAGCGCTGCGGAATGTGGAACTGGAATACTTCCGAAAGCTTCTCGGAAGCCTGTCCGGTAATCGTATTTCTCCAGGTTCTAAAAGGAGCAAGCAGCTTTCCTTCTCCGTCAAAGGGCAGATACCCGTGCATCATGCCGCTGAATCCGATGCCCCCAACCGAAGTCAGCGTCACGGAGTACCGGCTTTTGACATCCTCCTTTAACTGGCCGTAGCAATCCTGCAGCCCTGCCCACACGTCCTCCATGGAATAGGTCCAGATATTGTTCTCATAACGGTTTTCCCAGTCATGCCCCCCTGCGGCAATGGGAACATTATCCGTATCCACCAGGACTGCCTTGATCCGTGTGGAGCCAAATTCGATTCCCAATATTGCCTGTCCGGAGCGGATCATTTCTGCGGTTTTCATTTTGTCCATAATTCAAAACTCCTTTCTTTTTATGGTAACTTTTTGTGATAATTGTTTTGTTGATTTTAGTATACTGTAAATCATGGATAATTGAAAGAAAATAGTTGTCCAGTTCTGGACATTTATTAACCTATGGGATAAAATAAAAGAAAAAAGGAAAAAGGTTCTTGATGATGTTAGCAAATTTTGAAAAACGGAACTATAAGGGAAAAGAACGGGTATGGACGGGACGTTACCGAAATCTCCACAACCTCCCCCACTGGCACATGGAAAGTGAATTAATCTATGTAGAAAAAGGGGCGATCACCGTCTCCAACAACAACCAAAAATATTCTCTGGATTCCGGCGACGCGATCTTTTTGGGCAGCCAGGAGATTCATTATATCAAGAGTGAAGAAGACAGCATCCTGAAAATGACCCTCTTCGATTCTGCCATTATCCAGGACCTGCTGAGCAGATACCGGCTCCGTCAGGCAAAGCTTCAGCATCCATATCCCATTCCGGAATGCTTTGCCCAGATCCAGCGGGAGCTCACGGAGCGTAAGCCATTTTTTGAACTGCAGTGCTGTGAATCCATTGCGTCTCTGATGATCCGGATCTTCCGCGGAGAAGAACTGACCGAAAGGAAGGAAGCGGAAGAAGGCTCATCCATTTCCCGCTATAAGAACCTGCTGGATGAACTCGAAAATAAATACAGCTACATCACATTTTCTGATGCGGCTGCATTTATGGGACTCTCAGAACCCTACTTTTCAAAATTCTTCCGGAAGATATCCGGCATGACCTTTTCCCAATATCTGAATTCCGTAAAGCTCAGGCACGCGATCGCAATGCTCCAGGATCGTAAATCCGACCTGTCTGTTACCGAGATTTCCACCCTGTGCGGATTCGATACCATCCGTCATTTTAACCGCGTCTTTAAGGACATCACAGGAATGCCTCCCCGGGATCTTCCTGCGGATTATGTCCTGGAGGATCGGCCGATCCGTACCATCCGGGACGCATTCAATCCGACCCTGCAGAATTCTGAGCTGCTATAGCGGCCGTCCACCGTGCAGAATTTCGAGATACTATAGCGGCCGTCCACCGTGCAGAATTTCGAGATACTATAGATGCTGCTCACCCGCTGCCATTCCAATCCTGAGTGGCCCCGGGCAGCAGCGAAAAGGATTTAGCGGCAGTTCTTTAAAATTCGATCTTGATCTCCTGCTTTTCGATGTTGTGCCGCTGTACATATCCGGTGAGGATCATCGTCAGAGCTCCGTCTCCGGTCACGTTGCAGGCAGTTCCGAAGCTGTCCTGCAGCGCAAAGATCGTAAGCATCAGCGCCGTACCTGTCTCGTCAAATCCAAGGACGCCTGTGATCAGCCCGAGGGAAGCCATGACCGTTCCCCCCGGCACTCCCGGTGCGCCGATGGCAAAGATCCCCAGCAGCAGACAGAACAAAATCATGGTTCCCACCGACGGAATCGTTCCATAGAGGATTTTCGATACCGTCATCACAAAGAATACCTCGGTCAATACGGAACCACAGAGGTGAATGTTTGCAAATAGTGGAATTCCAAAATCCACCATGTCATCCCGGAGCGCAGGCTCCGATTTTTTTGCGCAGTTCAGGGCCACCGCCAGCGTGGCCGCAGAGGACATGGTTCCCACCGCGGTAATATAAGCCGGGCCATAATTCCGTATCACGTCGAACGGATTTTTCCCGGAGTACATCCCGCCGACCGCATAGAGCACTGCCATCCAGATGAAATGCCCTGCCATCACGATCAGCACCACCTTGATAAATACCGGCAGCTGCTTCGTAATCGTCCCCTCGTAAGATAAGGAGCAAAATGTAAATGCGATAAATATGGGCAGAAGCGGGATCACGATCCGCTTTACGATCTCCAGCACAATCTTCTGGAACTCATCCAGAAAACGTGTGGTCACGGAGGCTTTTGTCCAGGTGGCGGCAAGCCCCAGCAGGACAGAGAATACCAGCGCACTCATAACCGGCATGATCTGCGGAATATCCAACTGGAACACGACCTCCGGAAGGTCCCGCAGCCCTTCCACGTCAGACGCGATGGAGAGATGCGGGATCAGCCCATATCCGGCAGCCATGGACATAAAAGCTGCCAATACGGAAGAGACATACGCACAGAATACTGCCACACCAAGTATGCGTGAAGCATGATTCCCCAGCTTTGTTATGGACGGCGCTATAAAACCGATGACAATCAGCGGAACACAGAATGTGATCAGCTGGCCCAGAATATACTTGACCGTCACTACCACATTCATCACTGTCCCGCCTGCAGCCTGCCCGATCAGGATACCTGCCGCGACCCCCAGCAGGAGTCGAAACGGCAGACTTTTAAAAATATTCTTCATGATAATCTCCCTTTCCTTTTCAATTGATGTTTCTGGATTGATGTTTACGGATTTCTTTTGCAGCCCATACGTTTTCGCACGGATAGCGCAGGAAATGTGCTGTCCTGAGCAATGACTCCTGTTCTATTGTATGCACGGACCCTGTCGGCTGTGATAGATATGGAATTCTATGGGAAAATTCGGAGAAATTTCCTATAGAACAAAGAGTTTCGCTTGCGAAACTCGCGCCTGCGGCGGTCGCATAGCGGCATCTACCTTATACGCCGCAGTGCGCATCCCCCTGAGGGTTTTTGTTCTATAGGATAATTCGGAGAAGTTTCCTATAGAACAAAAAAAGATCCGCAGTTTTTGTACAACTGCGGATCTATAAAGCCTGCAAACTCCATTTACATTAATGATTACATTCCGGCCTGTGCCGCCACCTCAGCCGCAAAGTCGTCAACCTTCTTTTCCAGACCTTCGCCTGTCTCGAAACGGATAAACTTCTTAACCGTCACGTTTGCATTATTCTCTTTCGCAACCTTGTCAACATACTTTGCAACAGTCAGGTCACTGTCCTGAACATATACCTGGTCTAACAGGCAGATCTCCTTGAGCTCTTTGTTCAGACGGCCGATAATCATCTTCTCGATGATGTTGTCCGGCTTCTCCGGATTCTCTTTCTTTGCCTGAGCAAGAAGAATCTCCTTCTCATGATCCATGTATTCCTGAGATACTTCCGCACGGGATACATACTTCGGATACATAGCCGCAACCTGCATTGCTACGTTCTTCAGACATGTCTTGATCTCGTCGTTTACGACGTCCGTATCAGCCACAATCAGGACACCGATGCGTCCGCCGCCATGGATATAGGATACGACACATCCGTCTGTCTGTACCTTCTCGAATCTTCTGATATTCAGGTTCTCCCCGATTACCGCAATCTTCTCTACCAGAGCTTCCTTAACGGTCTTGCTGCTGTCTTCCTTCCATGCTTCTGCCAAAAACGCGTCAATGTCCGCCGCGTCAGTCTCTGCCGCCTGTGCTGCCACAGCTTCTACAAATGCCTGGAAATCTGCATTCTTAGCAACAAAGTCTGTCTCGGAATTCACTTCTACGATTGCCGCTGTCTTATCATCCTTTACAACGGTGCGTACAATACCTTCCGCGGCGATCCTTCCTGCCTTCTTCTCAGCCTTTGCCTGTCCGTTCTTTCTCAAATATTCGATTGCGGCATCGATGTCTCCGTTTGTTTCCGTAAGAGCTTTTTTACAGTCCATCATACCTGCGCCTGTCATCTCTCTTAACTCTTTCACCAAGCCTGCTGTAATTGCCATGATCTTTCTTTCCTCCATCTATTTTTATATTCCGCTGTAAAAGCTTTCCGTTAAGCCCCTTGTCAAAACGGGATCTGTGACGGAAGCTTATTCTTTACGCTTCGCCGGTGGCCCGTAAACAGTAACACTTATTCTTCATAAGCCTCATCTGCAGCTTCTTCCGCCTCTTCATAATATTCGTCCGCAGCTCCCTGGTTCGCTTCGATCACTGCGTCCGCCATCTTGGATACGATCAGCTTTACCGCTCTGATGGCATCATCATTGCCTGGAATCACATAATCCAGTTCCTCCGGATCACAGTTGGTATCACAGATTCCAATCAGCGGAATGCCAAGTGTATGCGCTTCCTGAACACAGATTCTTTCCTTCTTCGGGTCTACGATAAAGATCGCATCCGGGATCCTCTTCATCTCCTTGATACCGCCCAGGTTCTTCTCAAGCTTGCTCCATTCCTTCTTCAACTCGATGACTTCCTTCTTCGGCAATACGTCAAAGGTCCCGTCTTCTTCCATTCTCTCGATATCTTTCAGTCTCTGGATACGGCTCTGGATCGTCTTGAAGTTGGTCAGCATGCCGCCCAGCCATCTTTCATTCACATAGAACATTCCGCAGCGCTCTGCTTCCGTGCGGATGGCGTCCTGCGCCTGCTTCTTGGTTCCTACGAACAGTACCGTGCCGCCGTCAGCCACGATATCCGCTACTGCCTGATAAGCCTCGTCTACCATGCCTACGGATTTCTGCAGGTCTATGATATAGATGCCGTTCCTCTCCGTGTAAATGTACGGAGCCATCTTAGGATTCCATCTTCTTGTCTGATGTCCAAAATGAACACCTGCCTCTAAAAGCTGCTTCATTGAAATAACGCTCATGTTTCTTTCCTCCATCTGGTTTTAGTCTTCCGTATGCTTCCCTTTTTTCCGAAACCGTCCTGTTCTCACAGACTTAGGCACCTGTGGAAAACCCGCATACGTGTTTTTTACAACGGTAGTAGTATAGCACAGAAACTATTGGAACGCAAGGATTTTTATGGAAGAACAACGAGTTTCGCTTGCGAAACTCGCGCCTGCGGCGGTCGCACCGCGACATCTACCTTGTACGCCGCAGTGCGCATCCCCCGGAGGGTTTTTGTTCTATAGGATAATTCGGAGAAGTTTCCTATAGAACAAAAACCCCCGCGTATAACGGGGGTTTTTCTCTTTCGTTCTTTTGTGTTTCTGTATCTCTTTTGTGTATCTATGTTTCTTTTGTATATCTATATTTCTTTTGTACATCTATGCTAAAGATTTCTCTTTAGTAGCGAACATAGATCATGCCGTCCTGTACCGGACCGACAATCACACCTACACCCTCCGTAGCCGCATGAATCATCTGGCCGCCGCCGATATAAATACCGCAATGACCTGCGTTAACGCAGACATCACCCGGCTGCGGATCACTTACCTTCGGCCATGCAAGGAATGTATATGTAGTACCAAGACGGGAATAGCTTCCTGTCAGACAATAGCTTACGAAACCGGAACAATCAAATGCTCCCGGTGAGCAGGCACCCCATACATAATCCGCGCCGCCGACCCAGCCATATGCGCGGTCAACAATGGAATTACCCGTATATACATCATAGCTTGGCTCCGGCTGGCTTGATGAGGTATCATCAACCGAAGTGTCATCCCCGGAAGTATCCGTAGTATCGTCCTGCTCCGGTTCCTGACTGTCCGTATTATCTGGTGTATCCGGTGTATCCGTATTGTCCTGATTCTCTGGATTATCCGGTGTATCCGTATGATCTTCCGAGTCTTCCGGAGTTGTGGTTGGTGTAGGAGTCGTTGCATCTGCCGACGTCTCGGGTATCGTTATCGGCGTGGGTACCGGCTGTGCTGCCGTACGGGCCGATGCTGCGCGGGCTGCCTCTGCCGCACGAGCCGCTTCCGCTGCGCGGGCTGCAGCCGCTGCTTCCTCTGCCGCGCGAATCCGCGCCGCTTCCGCTTCCTGCGCCGCGATCTGAATCATCTCGTCCAGATTATCTACTTCCGAGCGCTTGGATTCAATCGTAGTATTCAGCTCTGAGGACTGTACCTCATACTCTGCTTCAATATTATGTAAAGTCTCTGTCTCTTCTTCCAAAGTTGTCTTCAGGTCTTCCACTTCCACAACGGTCTCGGCATATTCCTGAAGCTTCTGTCTGTCATAACTGTGTACCTTTTCTACATATTCGACTTCGTTCAGAGCTTCCGCCATGCTTCCTGAATTCACAATACGCTCAAAAGCGGAAACATCTCCTTCTTCGTACATATACTTGATACGGAGCTTCATATCTTCATATTGCTGCTGCTTCTTATCCTCCGCAACCGCAAGATCCTGCTGTGCCTGAACGAGTTCCTGACCTTTTACGATCAGCTGCCCCTCCAACTCATTCATCTTAATCATTAATGTATTCAATTGTGTCTGTAAGTCATTTACTTCACTTTCAACTGCTGCTTTCTGATTCTCCAGTTCCGCCTGCTTCTCTTCCTCAGGTGAAGCACTTACAGGAAAAGCCGGAGTGGCAACCATAGAACAAGCCAGTGCGATTGCCAGCAACAGACTGCGTACTTTTCTGAACTTCATCTCGTCACCTTTCCTTATTTTTATTTAATTATTTATATGTCCCCACATATAAATATCATTATACAACACCGTACTTGCTTTTTCAATCCTTTTTATAAAAAAACGACAGAAAAATCCCGATGGAATGATTTCGTACTTAATGATACAGTCGTATTATAACGGATATTCAGTG
>VSNK01000269.1 GCA_009774255.1 Faecalicatena sp. | reverse complement strand
AGCAGTATCCGAAGCTTTACGGAGAACATGGCAATCGTGGAGGCAAGGATCTATCTGGATAAATGCGATGCAGAGGAAAATTATATTGCCAATGCCTTTTCCCAGAGATTCCGGACTAATGATCCGAATTTCGGGGATAAATTTTTGGAGATGGCAGAGACGGCAGCCGTAGGGCGTGCGCTCTCTGATGCCGGATTTGGTTTGCAGTTTGCCGATGTGGGGGAAGAGAATGATCCCATGCAGGTAGATGCGGGGATTCAGATTCCGGGTATGACGGCGCAATCCCAGGCACAGGGGAATGATATCCCACAGGGAGGCATGACGCGGAACCCACAGATGCAGTCTGGTATGCAGGGATACAATATCCCGCCTGCTAATCAGTATGGACAGAATCCACAGCCTGCTATGACAGGGAATCCGCAGATGCAGCATGCCATGACGGAAAATCAAGGCATGCCGGCAACCGCACAGAACCAGGGCAATCAGTCACAGACTATGCCGCAGGGAACAGCTAATCCGCAGTCTTCAACGTCGGCACAATCCAATCCTATGATGAACCAGTTTTATCAGCAAGCTCAGGAAAAAGGCACAACTATCGGGCAGAATCCTGTAGGGGCGTCACAGATGCAGGATAGTTTTGGAAATCAGAACCAGCAGACAGGCCAAATGCCACAGATGCAGGGAAATTCCCAGGCTTCCAATCAGTACTCTCCCACCGCTTCTCTGGATGAATCACTTCCGGTAGAAGAACTGGTGCAGCGCATGACGTATGAACAGGCTACACAGGTAGTGATTACCGGGAACGGAAAATTTGGCGGTAAGACAATGGGGCAGGTTGCGGTGGAAAGCCCAAAGAATCTGGAGTGGTTCGCACAGAGTTATTCCGGTAAGAACCATTTGATCCCGGCTGCGGCCAGAGTCCTTTTAAATGCGGCTATGCCAATGGCTGGTTAAACAGAGGAAAGAACCCTTTTTAATTAAAAAACAGTTACCAGAGTGATTCCGGGAAGCTTTACTTAACGTCTGCGTACTCTATACGGATAATCTTATCCATTGAAAGCAGATACAGAACTTCCGGAATGCTCTGATAATGAGAGAGGAGGCGTGTTTATGGATGTATGATATATCTGGCTTCGGCTATGACATCCGGGATGTGGTGCGGGTGCTGAATCTTACCGTCCGCCGCAAAAATGGACGGTCTTATGATGTGGACTGCCCGTTTTGCAACCACAAGACGGGGAAGCTGAACATCAATATCGAAAAAAATGTGTTCCGCTGTAATTACTGTGATGCGCACGGCGGGATGCTGGATCTGTATTCCAAGCTGTATAATGTCACAAAGACGGAGGCAAACCAGCAGATCCGGGAGGCATTGAATCTCGGACAGTACCGGGATGATTACCAAAAGCCAGTAAGACCGGAAAGGAATTTGGAACCGCCAGCACCGGTAAACAGCGAACGGGCATCGGATGTGGAAATCGACCAGACCTATTCCCAGATGCTTTCCATGCTTACATTATCGCGGAAGCATCTGGAAGATCTACAGAAACGAGGATTAACACTGGAGCAGATTGCTGTACAGAGATACCGGAGTGTGCCTTTGTTTGGAATCAAGAAGATGGTAGAGAGACTGGCAGACAAGGGCTGTACTCTGAAAGGAGTGCCTGGATTCTACCAAGGCGAAGACGAAACTTGGAGTATTCATTTCACTGCTAAAAACTCCGGAATCCTGATTCCGATTCTTTCTATGGAAGGGCGAATACAGGGATTCCAGATACGGCTTGATTTTGTGACGGATTCCAGAAAATACATCTGGCTTTCCAGCTCCAACTATCAGATGGGCGTTTCTTCCGGCAGTCCGGTGCATGTAATTGGGAATCTGGATGTAGAAACAATGTATGTGACAGAAGGGGCGCTGAAAGGAACGATTGCCCATTATCTGTCCGGAGATACATTCCTATGTGCGCCGGGTGTCAATCAGTACAGAAGCCTTCATCCTGTATTGGAAAGTCTTTCAAAAAGAAACCTGAAGCTAGTTTATGAGGCTTACGACATGGACAAGAAGATGCGGGTGAAGTGTGACGGAAACTACAAAAAATGTGGGGAATGTCTGGATGCCGGTGTACATGACTACTGCCCTTTTAAGGCGAAAAAGAGGGAGATCATACAGAACGGCTGCAAGAAGCTTTATGAAGGCTGCCGGAACCTTTCCCTGCCGGTACAGAGGATGATCTGGGACATGGATGAAAGGGGTGAATGGTATGGAAGGATAAAAGGGATAGATGATTTTTACTATGCCACCAGAAGAGATACAGTGAAACAATCAAACGGGAGTATTTGAAACATAAATTACATAAGCCAGAGGATACAGCACTCTGGCTTTTCTGTAGAAGGCATATGAAAGCGCGCTTTCAGCAGAAACATTTATTTATCAGGAGGAAACAATACATGAGAAAAAAGAGAGATTATGCATCTTTGATTTTGCTGCTTGCTTCTCTTGCAGTTTTTGCATTTGCAGCGTGGAAGCTGTTTGGTATTTATACAGAATATCATCAGGGAACGGAAACTTATGAGGAACTGCAGAATTTTGTACAGGAGCCGAAAGAAAAGGACAAGCCATCGTCAGAGGATGCAACTTCAAAGGAATCACCGGAGGATACCGAAAATATTTATCTACAGGTTGATTTTGCAGGGCTTAAGAAAGTGAACCCGGATGTTATCGCATGGATTCAGATTCCGGCTTTGGATATCAGTTATCCGGTAGTACGTGGGAAGGACAATTACTATTACTTGCACCATATGTTTGACGGTCAGGAAAATAAAAACGGGAGTATCTTTGTGGATTATCATAATCAGCCGGATTTTTCAGACAGCAATACCATTGTCTATGGCCATAATATGAAAAATGGCAGCATGTTCGGCACGCTTGACCGTTATCAGGATCAAAGCCTGTACCAAGAGTATCCATGTTTTTATATCTATGTTCCGGGAGTTGTACTGGAATATCAGATCATATCCTGTTATGCAGGACGGAACGGGAGCATTGGATATACTTACTCTTTTCCAGAGCCAGAGAATTTCCGGAAGTTTGTGGATACAGTACTCTCCTATTCCGGTTATGATACGGGAGTAATAATAAACGATTCAGACCATATCGTAACACTTTCGACCTGTGTGAATACGGACAGGAATTACCGTTATCTGGTACACGGGAAACTGATACAGAAAATTCAGAATTAAGAGGAGAATCAAGAGATGATAGATTTAGAATGCAGCCGGAATATCACAGAATGATTAAAGGGTAATAGACTGATAGAGGAATTACGTTCCTGAAGATTTGATGCGCTAAGAAAATGTTTATGTACGGTAAAGAAGCAAGAAACCGGAAGCAAGAGTTATAACGCCAGCACCACACTATTTCGTACCAAGGAGAGAAGATATCAAAGACGAGCATTGTGGAAATGTACATAACAGACAATGGAATTATGACAAATGACAAATCTTTTGCTGACTTTTCACATCAATTACATTGACTTCGAAAATTTCCTATGATATAATGAATCTACTTGTCAGAGGACTTGCAATCAAAAAAGATTGTTTAAGTGGGATAAGACCAGTTAAGGTTTTATCCCACTTTTTATTGTGTGGAGGTATTTTCTCTATGAATATAAAGATAAAATCCTTATATAATTACATTTTCCCGGCAATGGGAGGGCTATTTGTAACCTATCTCTACAATGTGGTTGACGGTATCTTTGTCGGACAAGGAGCTGGTTTTGCGGCATTAGGAGCCGTTAATATTGCTGTACCCTTTATTACTTTTGTTGTTGCTGTCGCCGCAATGTTTCCAATGGGCGGCGCAACCGTAGTTGCCATACGGCTTGGGCGGGGGGATAAAGCCGGCGCAAATCATGCGTTTATGACTGCCATTACTTTAACTGCTTTACTTTCTGCTGTACTAATGATAATCGGAATGACATTTTCACAGCAGATCGCTGATATAAGCGGTGCATATAAGTTAAGTGATACAATGCGCAAAATGTCGGCAGATTATTTATTTTATTATACTGCTTTTTCAATTCCTATGTTGATGAGTAGCTGTCTGTCGGTTTTTGTCAGAAATGACGGCTCTCCCGTTTTATCATTCGCGGGAATGTGCGCAGGGGCGGCTGCGAACATATTTTTAGACTGGCTGTTTATTTTTCCGTTGGGCATGGGCATTATTGGAGCGGCAGTTGCCTCCGGCTTAGGACAGATATTTTCTGTTATCATTCTTCTTTTGCATTTTGTAAAGAAAAAAGGGCGGCTGCGTATAAAGCCGTTTAAAATTGATTTTCTGCTTATCGGAAAAATATGTAAACGAGGAATACCAGAAGCAATCTCACAACTGACAACGCCAGTTACCGCACTTTGCTATAACCTTATGCTTGCGGGTTTGATCGGGGACATAGGAGTCTCTACATTTAGTGTTTTGAGTTTTATCTATTCGCTTGCAAATGCGATTCTTTCCGGTGTGGCTCAAGGCTTACAGCCGCTTTGGGGAAATTGTTACGGAAAGCATGATACAAAAGAAATGAACTGGTTTTTTCGCTGCGGTATCATCATTAACCTGGTTTTATCCATTTTTATTTACGGTATATTATTTTTCTTTGATGAACCAGTTATTTGTATATTCAATAAAGATGACAGCCTTGTACAAACTGCCTCTATGGCATTGCCAATGTTTGCTTTATCATTTATTCCAATGGCGCTGAACCTCATTTTTACCGCTTTTATGTTTTCGACTAAGAGGACGGCACAGGCAAACATAATCGCAATAAGCAGAGGGATTGTTATAAAAGCGGCTGCTATTTTCTGTATGCCTCTATTGTTTGGGGGCAATGCCATTTGGATCGCGCCCCTTGTAGCGGAGCTTTTTACACTTATGTTGGCAATAGGATTAAATAAAATCAGTTGAGTTGAATGAATTTATATGCTAAAATAAAAAAGATTTAAGCACCTTTTGCCGCCGGGTAAAGAGGATCAGCGTCAGGCTTTCTATCATTAGGCCATTGAAGATAGAAAGCGCTGGCGTTATTTTTTTGGATTCAGGAGGGGAAGCGCATGGAACAAAAGACATGCATCCGGGAATTTTTCCGGTATACAATTTTAAGTGTTTTTGGAACATTAGGCGTGTCCTGCTATATTTTAGCAGACACATTCTTTGTTTCCAAAGGCTTAGGAACAAGCGGACTGGCAGCATTAAATCTTGCGATTCCAGTATATAACTTTATTCACGGCACAGGATTAATGCTTGGCATGGGCGGAGCGACAAAATTTTCTGTCTGTAAAAGCCAGGGAAATCAAGAGTTGGTAAACAGAATTTTCACAAATACCATATATCTTGCTGCATTATTTTCAATCACATTTATGCTGCCTGGCATTTTCTGTTCAAGACAGTTGGCTTTTGCTTTAGGCGCGAATCAGGCAGTATTGAAAATGACGGTTACTTATTTACGGTGGCTGCTGCTTTTTTCTCCGGCTTTTATTTTGAATGACATATTGCTTTGCTTCGTGAGAAATGACGAAAATCCACAAATTTCCATGTGCGCAATGCTGATTGGGAGCTTTTCCAATGTAATACTGGATTATATATTTATCTTCCCCTTAAATATGGGAATTTTCGGTGCTATTTTTGCAACAGGAATATCACCGGTTATCAGTATTTTCATGATGGTTCCCCATTGGACAAAAAACAAAAATACATTTCATTTCATAAGAACTGGAATTTGTATGAAAATCATCCGATGGGATTTATCACTGGGTTTTCCTTCTCTGATCGCACAAATCTCATCTGGAATTGTAATGATTACTTTTAATGCCATTATTTTGAATTTAGAAGGAAATACCGGCGTTGCAGCCTACGGTATTATTGCAAATATTTCTCTTGTTGTTGTCGCGGTTTATACAGGGATTGCACAAGGAGCGCAGCCGCTAATCAGTCGTTTTTATGGACAAGGAGATCGTGGGCAAATTCAAGCCGTACTGCATTATGCCATATTTACTACCTTTGCGTTATCAGGTGTTTTGTATGTATTGATTTTTGTTTTTGCACAACCAATCGCGGCAATTTTTAACAACGAATGTAATGCAAAGCTACAAGAGATTGCTGTAACGGGCTTGAAATTATATTTTATATCAGCGCCGTTTGTGGGATATAATATGATTCTTGCAACTTTTTTTACATCTGTCGAGAGAGCATTACCAGCGCATATTTTATCTGTATTGCGAGGACTTGTTTTCGTAATTCCGACAGCGTTTCTCCTATCTTATTTATGGAAAATGACTGGTATATGGTTTACATATCCTGCAACGGAAATTCTTGTGGCGTTGCTTGGATTTGTAATATATAAAAATGAATGTAGAAAGGAAAAAATGTATGAAAATTGAAGAAAAAAGCGCACTGCTTGTTATTGACATCCAACAGGAGGATTTTGTAGAAATGAATGAATCCAACATGGACGCTCCCGAATGGGAATGTATCCGCAATGGGAAAAGAGTGTTGGATGTATTTAGGGAAAAAAAGTTGCCTGTTATCCAAATCAAAGAGGTTCACAGACCTGATATGGTAGACTTTGGACGTGAATTGGATGGTTCAGAGGGTATTCATTGCATGGAAAGCTCACCGTATACGGATTACGCAAAACTCACTTATCCTATTGAGGGTGAATATCTGATTTCTAAACGCAGATACAGTGCTTTTTTTGGAACAGATTTAGAAATTCTGCTGAAAGGGCTTCATGTGGATACTCTTTATATGATTGGAGGTCTTACCGATGTATGTATCCATTATACGGCTGTTGACGCACACCAACATGACTATCATATCCGTGTAGTAAAAGATGCTGTTGCCGGTTCCAGTGAAGAAGCACACAAGTATGCTTTAAAGGCAATCCAATATTTACAGCGGAACGCATTGGTCACAACGGCTGATATAGAATCCGCACGTTAATACATATAATTCTTTTATAGATCTGTCATACTCTATGAAACTATCAGTAGTGCATGCCGCCTTTTTATTTTTCTTAGAAATGTCGTTGCACTTTCCCTATTTGATACGTACAGAGTATGTATCAATGACAAAGGAGTAGATGATGTATGATTAAGAAACTTAGAGTTGCGGTGGATCATGGTAACCGAAATATGAAGACCTGCCATTTTATTTTCACAAGCGGTCTGAATGTACTGGACAAGAAGCCTGCCAGAGGTGAGCAGTATCTTCAGCATGAAGGAAAATACTATACCCTGAGTGAGCAGAGGATTCCTTATCAGAGGGATAAAACTTTAGACTTTCGGTTCTTTATTCTCACACTGTTTGCGATTGCAATGGAGCTAGAGGGAAAGGAGCTGATCCAGTCGGAGGATGTGGTGCAGATCCAGCTTCCAATTGGACTGCCGCCGAAACATTTTGCAGAGCTTTATGAAAAGTATGAGGCATTTTTCCAGGCAGAAGGCAAAGTATTGGACCTGAATTTTAACGGAAACATTTATCATATCTGTATTCAAGAGGTACGGGCTTTTGTACAGGACTTTGCGGCCATGATGACCATAGGACAGGACATTATGCAAGTCCCGAAGGCAGTCGGCATTGATATCGGAGGCTT
>VSNK01000268.1 GCA_009774255.1 Faecalicatena sp. | reverse complement strand
TACAAAATGTTAACAACTTTGTGGCTTATGTGTTAATTCTATCTGTCAATTATGGGAGCATGCAGATCGGGAAAAGCAGATTACGGCAGGGATTCACTTTTTCTTTAAGTTTCTTAAGAAAATCTTTTGTTTGTTCTAACAGTCAGCTTTAGATATGTCCGGTAAGATATGGACAATGAAAGGGGGCTGGCGATATGAATATCCAGACATTGACACAATTATTTCTCCAATACGGTGCGCTTTTTATTTACATCATTGTACTTTTAGAGTATCTGAATCTGCCTGGATTTCCGGCAGGGGTGATCATGCCGCTGGCCGGGATCTGGGCGGCAAAGGGAGAGATCAGCTTTCCGCTTGTCATTCTGATCTCCGTAGGAGCGGGGCTGACAGGGAGCTGGGCACTGTATCTGCTGGGGAGGCTTGGCGGTTCGAAGGTTCTCGGATTCTATTTTAAAAAATTTCCAAAGCAGCGGCCGCTGATCGAGGACAAGATGGACATGCTGCGGAAAAAGGGCGGTATCGGAGTGTTCGTAAGCAAACTGCTTCCGATGGTAAGGACGCTTATCTCCATTCCGGCAGGGATGGTTCGGATGAATTTTATGATTTATACGGTGAGCTCCGTGCTGGGGATATTCCTCTGGAACCTGGTATTTGTCGGCGCCGGATATTTTTTCGGAGAAGCAGCGATCCAGGCGCTGGCCTGAAGGAAATCTTTGCCGCAGGGACCGAATGGCCACGAGGTGCCATTTGCGGCAGAGGCGGCCTGTAACAAATCGTAACTACTCAGCACAGGATAGCGCATTTACATTTGACAATCTGGCTTTTTATACGTATGATACTCGGTATGAAGATAAGGAACAATGGTAAAATAATAACTGAACAGCACAGCAGAGAGGAAAGGCAAGATGGAAATTAATCATGTATTAGTGGTGGAGGACGATAAAGAAATTCGGGAAGGGGTGCAGATTTATCTGCAGAGCCAGGGATATCAGGTATTTCAGGCGGCAGACGGGGTAGAAGGGCTGGAGGTTCTGGAAAAGGAAGAGATCCATCTGGCTATCGTGGACATCATGATGCCCCGGATGGACGGGATCCGCATGACGATGAAGCTGCGGGAAAAATATGATTTTCCGGTGATCATGCTCTCCGCGAAGTCGGAGGAAGTGGATAAGGTCATGGGGCTCAATATCGGAGCGGATGATTATGTGACGAAACCGTTTACTCCCATGGAGCTGATGGCGCGTGTGAACTCGCAGCTTCGGCGGTATCGGAAGTTTCTGGAGAAGCTGGAACCGAAGGAAAATGTACATGTGATCGGGGGATTGGAGATCAATGAGGACACGGTGGAGGTATCCATTGACGGCAATGCGGTGAGGCTGACACCGATTGAGTATAAGATCCTCCTGCTCCTGGCAAAAAATCCGGGGCACGTATTTTCAGCGGAAGAGATCTATGAGCGGGTATGGCAGGAGAAGGCGATCAATACGGACACAATCATGGTGCATGTCCGCAATATCCGTGAAAAAATTGAAGTTGACCCGAAAAATCCAAAATATTTGAAGGTGGTGTGGGGCGTTGGCTATAAAATTGAAAAGCAGCCGTAAATTTGCGGTAATATTGTCCGTGTTGGTACTTTTTTTCGCGGCATTTGGCATGGTATCGACTTACCCGGTGTATGCGGATCTTATGGAACCGGAGCTGAAAGGGGAATTTCCGGTGAACGCGATGGAGGATTCCATGGGGGAACTGCTTAGGGGAGGGTATTATCTGTACAATGAAATCCATGAATATATGGAATTAAACGAAATGATGCAGCTTTTTGGATCGGACGATTTTTTCCTGATGCGGAAATATATGGATTATGAAATATTTTCTCCGGACGGAGAAGGCATGCTGGGAGAAGAAAATCCGGCAGACATAGAGAAGCTGCTGGAACAGGAAGCGGACTATGGTCTGCGTATCGTGCTGGAATATGATTCGGAAGGTACGCTCAATAATGTACAGGTAGACGGAAGCCGCGCGGATGAGGATGAACGGTATACGCTGGAACAAAGAGCATATCATGCGACTGACTGGTCATATGATGAGGTGGGCGGCAGACAGGTGAGATATTATCTGGAGAATCCCTCTTCCGTAAAAATCGTGTACGCGTTTTCAGAACAGAATCTGCAGAGATTTTTGAAAAGTAATTATTTTACAGATAATAAATATCATGTAATGACCTTGAGCAGCATGAGGCCTTTTGTTACATTTGAATTGATTTTCTGTTTGTTTGTCATGTTGGCGGCGTGTCTCATTCCATGTAATAAGAACTGGGATCTGGGAGGGTGGCGCATTTTCAGGACCCCTTTTGAAATTGTACTGTTTGTGTGCGGATATACCGTGGCGATGCAGGATTCTTTTGCGCTGGTAGTCTGGAGTACGATGACTCACAGGCTTGCGGATCTGATCGGGGAGATGGGGATTCCCGGCGGATTGAATTACGGGGCGGAAAAGCTGCTGAATGTGCTGATGTGGTTTTGCCTGTTTGGAATCGCGTATTGGGGAGCGGCGTGTCTGAGAGCGATCTTCACCATGCGGAAGAGATACTGGAGGGAGCGTACGCTGACCGCGCGTATCCTTTACTGGGCGGGAGGCAGGAAGGATGAGCTTGGAGAACAGGTAAAACAGGGGGCCGCAGGAACGACCGGCCTGTTCCGGAAAATATGGAAGGCGTGCCGCGGGTTCGTACAGCGGATCTACGACAGTTTTCTTCATCTGGATATTTCGGATCGGGCGAACAGCGTCATATTTAAGATTGTGCTTGTGAACTTTATCCTGCTGATCGTGGTATGCTGCTTCTGGTTCTATGGGATCATGGCGCTGCTGATCTATTCCGGCGTATTGTTTTTGTTCCTGCGCAGGTATTTTTACGATATCCAATGGAAATACCGGCTGCTATTGGCCTCCATGAATCTTCTGGCGGAGGGAAATCTGGATGCGCCCATCGAGGGGGATCTGGGGATCTTTAATCCGATGAAGACGGAGATCCAGAAGATTCAGAGGGGATTCAAGAAAGCGGTGGAGGAGGAAGTAAAGAGCGAGCGGATGAAGACGGAGTTGATCACTAACGTCTCCCATGATTTGAAAACGCCGCTGACTGCGATCATTACGTATGTGGATCTGCTGAAAAAGGAGGAAGACCCGAAGAGGCGGGAGGAATATCTGTCGATTTTGGAGCGGAAATCCCAGAGACTGAAGGTACTCATTGAGGATTTGTTCGAGATCAGCAAGGTGACCAGCAAAAATGTGACAATGAATTTTATGAAAGCGGATATCGTAGAGCTTCTCAAGCAGGTGGGCCTGGAAAATGACAGCAGGATCCGGGAAGCTTATCTGGATTTCCGGTGGAGCCTGCCGGAAGAAAAAGTAGTGATGCTGCTGGACAGCCAGAAGACATACCGTATCTTTGAAAACCTGATCGTGAATATCACGAAATATGCAATGCCCCATACGAGAGTGTATATTGAGGTGAAGGACGAGGGCGGTGAGGTGTCGATCTCCATGAAAAATGTGTCTTCGGCCGAACTGGATTTTGACGCGGATGAGATCACGGATCGCTTTGTGCGGGGGGATGCGTCCAGAAATTCGGAAGGTTCCGGGCTGCGGCTGGCGATCGCCAAAAGCTTTACGGAGCTGCAGTACGGGACATTGAAGGTTACAACGGAGGCGGACCTGTTCAAGGTCAATATCCGGCTGCCGAAGCGGACGGAGGAAGCGGCGGCTTACTTGCCGGCAGAGAACGGGGGGCAGGCGGCACCTTGACCGGGCGTGCCTTGTAACGAGAAGGCGCGGCAGGGCAGCAGCAGAGTTTTCCACACGGAATCCACATAAAATCCCAGTGAAATCGACATGAAATGAACAAAATAAGGTGATTTATCCTCTTCGTTTTCCTTGCCGAAGCGGAAGAATGCGAGTACAATGAAGTGACAGAAACAAATATAGAAAAATATCGAAGGAAGCGAGGAAGAAAATCAGATTATGCGTTATGAAATCAAAGGTGAGACATTGCCGGTTGTTCTTTGTTATCTGGACAACGGGGAGAGAATGATTACGGAGAGGGGATCTATGAGCTGGATGTCCCCGAACATGCTGATGGAGACGACCTCCAACGGAGGACTTGGGAAGGCGTTGGGAAGGATGTTCGCGGGAGAGGCTTTGTTCCAGAATGTGTATACCGCGCAGGGCGGTTCCGGAATGATCGCGTTCGCGTCCAGTTTCCCAGGAAAGATTGTGGCCTATGATATTGCGCCGGGAAAAGAGCTGGTGGTACAGAAGTCAGGGTTCCTGGCATCGGAGGCGGGAGTAGATCTCTCCGTGTTCTTCCAGAAGAAGTTCGGCGCAGGACTCTTCGGGGGAGAAGGCTTCATCATGCAGCGGCTGTCCGGGCAGGGAACGGTATTTCTGGAATTTGACGGCCATATCGTCGAGTATGACCTGGGGCCAGGTCAGCAGATCGTAGTGGATACAGGATATCTTGCGGCTATGGAAGCAACCTGCAATATTGATATCAGGTCAGTGCCCGGGGTGAAGAATATGGTATTCGGCGGAGAAGGAATCTTCAATACGGTCGTCAGCGGTCCGGGACATATCTGGCTGCAGACTATGCCGATCTCTAACGTGGCAGGAGAGATCTCCAGGTTCATTCCGGGAAAATAGACTTGCATTCCCAGGACAAAAACGGCGGAATTGTGTAGAACGGTATTGTCCGAAAAAGGGCTGCAGGTATGGAAAGAGCGTAGAACAATTGGAAGGTTCTGCGCTCTTTATGGGTCTAACGATGTTCTAAATGCAGATACTTTTCCCTGGTAGCAAGTCCGCCCCGGATATGCCGTTCGGATTTATTGGTATCCAATACCTTGCGTGTCTGCGCCGCAAGAGCAGGATTGATCTGAAGGAGCCGCTCGGTCACGTCCTTATGTACAGTACTTTTGCTGATTCCGAATTTTTTTGCCGTCTGCCGTACGGTGGAGTTGCTTTCTATAATATAATTGGCGATTTCTACGGCTCGTTCTTCAATATAATCTTTCAAGAAAATCCCCCTGCAAACATTGTTTTTACAATGTA
This sequence comes from Faecalicatena sp., assembly GCA_009774255.1. GTDB lineage: Bacteria > Bacillota > Clostridia > Lachnospirales > Lachnospiraceae > Schaedlerella. Next base: position 2,611 of record VSNK01000268.1, on the reverse strand, counting down.
TGCGGGAGGATTTGGTTGTATGTCTATATTCTGTTCATGTTTAGTGCATCTCCGCCTTCACGCGCATGACCTCTTTGATCGTGGACTTCAGATGATCGACCACTACGGGCTTGGCGATATGGGCATCCATGCCGGCTTCTAAGGCATCGTGAACATCGTCAATAAAAGCATTTGCCGTCATGGCGATGATCGCGATCTTCTTTGCGGAAGGATGTGATGAAGCACGGATCACTCTTGTGGCCTCATATCCATTCATAATGGGCATCTGGATATCCATAAGGATCAGGTCGATGTCACCGGGCTGGGAATCCTCAAATTTATCTACCGCGTCCTGTCCGTTTACCGCCGTATCTGTGGAGGCACCGAGCTTTTCCAGGATTTTCACAAGAATCATACGGTTGATATCGATGTCATCTACCACAAGAATCTTCATACCATTGACAGAACCGCTGCCACTCGCCGCAGAAGCGGTTTTCAGGGCTTTGCCCATGATCCGTTCCACGGAATTCCGGAAATTACTCATAAAGAAAGGCTTGGGAAGAAAATGGTCAATGCCGATTTCCGGGGCCTTGGCCTCGATCTCCTGCCAGTCATAAGCGGTAAAAAGCACGACAGGCATCTTATCCGCATGTGTATTCTTTATCATACGGTCTGCCTCAATGCAATTCAGCCCGGGCGTGTCCCAATCCAGAAGGATCAGGTCAAAAGCCTCTCCGTTTTCATGGGCTCGGGAGATCAGATCCATCGCAGTCTGGCCGTCCGTCGCAAATTCTGCGGTGACGCAGGTTCCGGACATGGCGCGGATGATATTTCTGCAGATCTCCTCGTTGGCATCCACTGTCAGCATACGGAAGAAACCGTTCTTCTTCCAGAACTCCGGCGCCTCCTTATCTTCTTTCCGGATGCGCAGCTCCAGTCTTACGGTAAACGTGCTGCCCTTGTCAGGTTCGCTTTCTAATCGGATACTGCCGTTCATGAGGTCTACCAGACTCTTTGTGATTGCCATGCCAAGACCAGTCCCCTCGATCTGATTGAGGGAGGATTCCAGTTCCCTGGTAAAAGGTTTAAAAATAAGTTTCTGATAGTCTTTTGACATTCCCCGGCCATTATCGCTGATGGTAAACTGGATACAGGCGTATTTTTCATCGATCTGCGGAAGCTCCTCCATCTGTAGAAGGATTCGGCCGCCCTCCTGGGTATATTTTACGGCATTGGTCAAAATATTGACCAGGATCTGATTGATCCGTAGCTTATCACCAAGCAGATGCTCATTCGTAAGGCCGGAGGTGGAAATGTCAAATGTCTGATTTTTCGCCCTGGCCTGGGGGCGGATGACCGTATTCAGATCACTGATGACCTCAGCCAGGTCCAAATCGGAAACATCCAGCAGCGTATTGCCGCTCTCGATCTTGTTCATATCCAGGACATCATTGATCAGGTCAAGCAAATGCTGGCTGGCCGCCGAGATCTTCTGGGTGTATTCGAGTACGCGGTCCGGATGGGCGGACTCTTCTTTCAACAGGGCGATCAGCCCCATAATTACATTCATGGGTGTCCGGATATCGTGGCTGACATTGCTCAGGAAAGCGCTTTTCGTTTTGCTCGCTTCCTTGGCCAGCTCCAGCGCTTCGGTCAGGACATCCTGGGTCTGTCGCTCTTTGGTACGGTCTGAAATATGGATAATAAATTTATTGGCCTCCTGGATCCTTACACAGTAAACGGTCTCATGGAAATACTTCCGCTCCCCGGTCTTTCGGTTGAGCCGTTCGGTCTCCACGACTGCGGACTCAACACCGGGCGTCATAGCTTTTAGATCGCTGCACCCAAGCTTTGTTCCTGCCAGGTATTTGGCATCTCCAAGCAGCGCCGGGTCGTTCTTGAGCTCTTCCGGAGAGATGCCCAGCACGCGCTCGATATTGAGGCCGATATACTCTGCGGTATGACAGTCCTCGTTGAGTATGATATAGACATCGTCCATATTTTTGGCCAGATAAGTAAAAAAGATATCGAATAATTGTTCGCGGTATGTTAACCTTATCCGGGAATCCCTGGCAGCCGTACAGGATGTCTGCCATCGCAGAAAGCGGAACCTGATTTCCTCATCTGTCATGGGCAGCATCCAGATGTCCGCGACTTCATTCAGTTCTTTTTCAGAAAAACGGAGCTGACCCGGCTCCATGAGCAGGATTATCTGGGATTCTTTTTTTCTGTTCCGGAGCAGCATCTGCAATGTGGCTTCTCCGTCCATCCCCTGCAGATTCGCAAAGATGACATCAGCATGCCGGATAGAATCGCCTTCCGGCATGCCACTTTCTGAAAACTCACAGGAAAAACCTTCCGGCGGCCGCATCTGCCTGATGTGCTGGAATAATTCGCGCCGTCGGCCTGTAAAATGACAATGATACATTTATATTCCCCCTGTTCTGTAAGTGTGCCGATACACGGGATACTTTCAAGCATTTTATTCATATACTCATATTATCATCCTTTCTATTAAAATACAATTACCGGTTCAAAAAAATTATGGGAGCTTCCCGTTACTATTCACGGTGCCTTGCACCCCGCTGCAAGGCATCCGGCCGATAAAGCTGCGGTTTCAGGCATCCAGCCC
>VSNK01000267.1 GCA_009774255.1 Faecalicatena sp. | reverse complement strand
GAAAAAAGATTTATCTAAAAAAGGATAGGATACGCTTTTTAAGTTTTTTGACATTTGGGTGATTATGATATTTTTGCAACTTGATCTATCAGGGGTTAATTCCCCGCAGCTTTGCTGCGAGGAAGTTTATTATGCTAGATCATAATGGTTTGTAAAAATTATGGAAGTATGTAAATGCCCAAAGCATAGAAGGAATCTTATAAAGGCATACCTGTCCTCTTTTTAGCTTTTACCTATGAGGAATCTGATTATTGTAATGGTAAAAATCTAACATAATTAAATAAAAGACCATATTATGCGGAGATTTAAATTCAATAATTATGGATAGTGGTGTAATTCTGGTGCAGGTCAGGCTGAACTATTATTGCTATGCCAAAATTCAACTGGAGAGCTCGTCTGCCTCCACACTTCGATTTGATTTTAAAAATTTCAGATCGGAGGAAAGAATAATGGCTTACAATAAAGCAAGAGAGGAACGTAAATGGAAGCAATGGAAGGAACAAGAAGAAAAAATACTCCGAACCCTGGGAATGGATGAAAAATCTATCCAGAAATTGAGAGAGTTTGACTGGAAAGATTTTAAGGCTGAAAGATGTTATCAGGATCATTGGGCGTCATTTCCAGAAAATCAGGATTGGGAAAGTCAGGTATTAGATGAACAGGAAATCAATAATATTCCTTTACTATTGGATTCCATTGATGACGAGCATCTTTTACATATCCTGCGGGATACAGACCGAAGTACTCTGCAGATATTATTGATGAGGATAATGGGATTTTCAGTAACAGAGACCGCAGAGGAATTGGGAATTACTGAACACGCTATTCATTGCAGGATTAATAAACTAAAAATAAAAATTATAAAATTTTCATAAAGTGAGAGAGAAAAAGGGGGTTCCCAACGGCTATATAGTAGAAGGGTAAATCTCTTCGGCCGCACTTTGACAACTTTATACCAGCATTACAGGTACGTTCCCGTGAGTTGTAGCGTGACAAGATAAGCGCCAGGACAAGCGGAAACAGCCACTGCATGGAGGGGATGGATTTTTTCAATATCGGAAATTGGAAAAGGGAGGGTCATTCCTTACCATGCAGTGTCTGTTCCGCTTCGAGCGATTCCTTATACTTGAAATAAGCCGCGGCTGGCTTTTCGCCATGATCACAAGCGGGGGATAATGATACACATATTTGCCAAAAAGCAAAAGGATGAAATTCAGGTTGTAATCAGCAAGACCTTTCGGACATCCGTGAACGGCATCGGTATAGCAGGAAGGAATTATCAGATCATCAGACTGGAAAACTTTATGCGAGTGTATAGTAAACGACAGTTTGTTTTATACCTGCACATTTTATAAATACTGTAGTATTGTCACATTCATGTAGTCTAGCACAAAAATAATGTTGTTTGCTATAAATACAGAGAAATAGAGTTTACAGTCTAAATGCGTATTTTTGATCATCTAATTGAAAATACATACTCGGCTATCGGAAATTCCGAAACACCATACCCGCCAGATGCCTGCCTGTAATGTTCCCAACCATCACAGAAGATGGACGGCTTTCGGGGATGCGGGGTCAAATACGAATGCCAAAAGAAACAAATGTATCTGTTCAGCTGAGGTAATATTTTTGAGGGAACTGAACAGAAAAATGAAATCAATCGAAGTGTGTCGTTGATATCAGATACCATGCGGCTGTGGGGTACTACGGCCGCATGCATGTGATACCAACGCCATACAGTTTCAAGAAAGGCAATCACGTTATGAATTACGATTATGACGGCCAGGAGACAGGCCGGAAAAAAACAGAAGGGATGAAAGTTCTGATAGTGGAGCCATTGAAAGAACCTTATCTTAAAACCATTTCCGGAGATTTAAGATCGTTGCAGAATATAGTTGGGGGACATATCGACGCAACATATCCTTTTAAAGATCCGGTTGCGATTGTATTGAACGACGAGGGGAAAATAAACGGTATGATGCCGAACCGTGGACTCTATGATGACAAAGGGAATTTATATGATATTGTAGCGGGAACATTTCTCATCGCAGGGCTGACAGAAGATGATTTTGGAACTTTGAGCGAAGAACTGTCGGCAAAATATATGGAGAAGTTTAAGGTGCCTGAAATGCCTGTCCGTATCAATGGACAAATGGCGATGGTTCCCATGCCGGAACAAATGAGGGGGAAAACAGCGCAGGCTGAAAAGGATTCAGCACGGGTTGAAATGGAATTCAAAACCGGACAGTGCCGGAACAGCCGGACGAACCAGAACAGAAAGATCAGAAAACGGAGCAGGGCAAATGAGGGACGCTGACAAGACTGTGCCTATGGGATGGCACCAGAAAAAAGCCCATGAGGAAGTGGATCATATTTTTCAAGAACTCATGCCAAAACATGGTTTGACCGTCCGGGAAGAGCAGCTCCGTCTAAGCCACGAAATGCTAGACGCTCTATGGGGGAATCAGATAGCATTGTGTGACGCCGGAGTAGGGATTGGGAAAACATACGCATATCTGGTAGCGTGCATCATGAAAGAAAAATACGCAAAACAAGTGGGAAATCTTTCCAGAACGGAAAACTATCCGGCGGTGATCTCCACCTCCAGTATTGCGCTTCAAGAAGCAATCCTGCAAGAGTACATTCCGTTTCTGTCCCGGCTCCTGCTGAAAGAAAAACTGATCTGCAGACCGCTGAAAGCTGTCGTCCGCAAAGGGAAGGAACATTTTGTGTGCGATAGCCGCCTGAATCAGCGGATTGCTTCCATTCAGGATAAGAAGAAAAACGGAAACCAGAAAAAAGCATTGCTCGCCCTGCGTACCTGCTATGACATGGATCAGGTGCATGGGCTGAGCGGGTTTGACAGGAGGCTTGTATGTGTTCCTAAGTTCTGCCCGAAGAATTGTACGGAGAGGGAAACCTGCCGTTATCGGAGATATATGAAGCGAGTGAAAAGCACAGGAATCCATTTTCAGATCTGTAACCATAATTACCTGCTTGCGGACGCTTCCCACCGGACAAAGGGATACAATCCGCTCTTATCGGATTACCGGGCGTTGGTGATTGATGAAGCCCATAAGCTCCCGGAAGCGGCGGTGCAGATGTGCGGAAAAACATTATGCAGTGACGATATCTTAGAGATCTGCTATTTACTGGAAAAGGAGCATCAGGGAATCCGTGCCAGACATTTAAAGGCAGAGATGAAAAAACTCTTTCAGGTGATTGCGGAAAATCATTCCTTTGAGAACGGGCAGAGGATTGCGTTCCGGCAGACAGAGGAATGTATTTCCATCTTGAAAGAGAGTGCCGCACTTTTATTTGAAATCGGCAGGCGGTGCAAGGGGAGTATTTCCAAATGGATCCGCAACCGGCTGGAAGAAGCAGGGATAGTTCTCTGCTATTTTTTAGTCCCCGGCAGGAAGTACGTTTTATATTTGGAGCAGGATACGGAACGGCTTCCGGTTTTCTGCGCCACAAGCCGGGAGGTTCCGGCCTATCTCCAGAAGGTGTTATGGAATCAGGGGATTCCGGCAATCCTCACCAGTGGAACATTAAAGGCCGGGAACGGCTTTATGCGAACCCGGCAGATGTTGGGGTTGAATGAAAAGAACCGGAAAAAGCAATCCGGGGTGCAGGAATATGTGGCGGAATCGCCGTTTGAATATAGGAGAAACTGTCTGCTTTACCTGCCGCAGGATGGAAAGCAGATCCGACATGGGAGCCGGGAAGAAGCGGTATGGATCGCAAAGCGGATTAAACAACTGGCGGGTTCCACTCATGGACATACATTGGTGCTGTTCACATCTTATTCTTTGATGGGGAGTGTGTACCAGATTCTGCGCAGTGACCTGCCGTTTCCCATGGTGGAAGTGTGGAGGCATACACAGGAAGAAATCATGCGGTTTAAGACATTGGAGAATGCGGTTCTGTTCGCAGCCGGTTCCTGTTGGGAGGGCGTGGATTTTCCGGGAGATATGGTATCGTCCCTGATCATTGTAAGACTTCCATTCGCTGTGCCTGATCCGGTGAGGGAGGCGGAGAAAGAGCAGTATGGAAATCTGCGGGAATACATAGAAGCTGTTGCGGTACCGGATATGCAGAAGAAGCTGCGGCAGGGGTTCGGCAGAGCCATCCGGACGGAGACGGATACCTGCGTGGTGACGATCCTGGATCAGAGGGCGGTCAGGGGCGGAAGATATTATGAGGACGTGCTGTGCGCATTGCCGCCCTGCCAGATGGCGGAGTCCATTGAAGACGTAGAGAATTTCATTCGTAGGAGGAAGAATGTGGACTATTATATGTAAACGGTAGACTCAGAGGAATCGGAGTGCTGTTCGTTGAGGAACAGAGAAATCCGTAGTGTAGATTCTGAAAAAAATAGGCTCCGGTATTGTGGGTTCTGCTAAAAAAGAGGACAGGTTGGAGCGGAATGTTTGTTGGTATTTCAAGAGCGATTTACACTGATTTGGTGGTTTTGATAGATGGGTTTCTGTAAATAAACTGTGCATACTGTATATAGCGTTAGAGGAAGGAGGGAAACAGCATGGAACATTATAAGGTGATCGGTGAAATGGATGGAACATTACAGTGCTATTACATTTGCGAAACAGAGACATTGGAGATGGTTCTGGAACCCTCCCGGTATCTGATGCATAAGACAATGTCCAACAAATCGCCAAACACTGTCCGCAGGAATGCCTATTCACTGGCGGCTTATCTGGAATATCTCAAACTTGAAGATAAGACAGCTGACCAGGTGACCGCAATGGAATATGAGGAACAGAGCAGTCATTTTGTACAGTTCCTGCACTGGCTGAAGGATGGGAACCATAGGGAAATTGAAGAACATAAGATTCCAAACAATGGAACCTGCAACGCATATTTAAAGGATGTGTTCAGGTTCTATCTTTTTATGGAAATGCAGGGCAGGTATGAAAGCTTGAAAGTTCTTTATTATGATTCGTTTACCACACTAAACAGTGCGGGAGCCAAAAGAAGACTGCGGTATCGGGCATTTAAAGGTTATCTGAAAGAAGAGGAACGGAAAGTCCGGGCGGCAGAACAAAATGAAATATTGACATTACTGAAAGCCTGCACAAACTGCCGGGATCAATTGCTGATCCTGCTGGCGGCGGAAACAGGCTACCGGATCGGAGAAATCCTTGGGATTGATTATACGAAAGACATAGATTTCAAAAACCATACCATACGGATCTATTTCCGGGATGACAATGAGAATGGAGCCAGGGCGAAGAACGCAGAATACCGGAGGGCGAAAGTCAGTAATGAGACATTCGAATTTTTGATGTATTATCTTGCGGAATACCGGAAAATACTGCAGCATCAACAGTTCCTGTTTATTAACATCGCAGGAGACGATGAAGGGAAAGCATTGGATGTGGAGGCGGTATACAGTATGTTCCGGAGGATGGAGCATAAGACCGGGATCAAGGTTACTCCCCATATGCTGCGGAGATATTTTGCGGTCATGAGACGGAAAGCCGGATGGCGGCTGGAGATGATCAGCGAGGCGCTTGGACATAAGCACTTAGAAACCACGATAAAATACCTGAACATTGTAGATGATGAATTACTGGAGGCGAGCGATGCCTACTATGCGAAACATTCGGCACTCTATAATGTTCAGCAGTTACTGTAACGGGAGGTGGTGGACATGCCTGCCTATGCATTCAGGGCGGCAGAACCCCAGGAGAGCAGAGAAGAACTGGAGCGGCAGCTCACACAGGAAGTAAGAGCATGTAAGGAGGTCAGGAGCGAAGCAAGAAATTATGTAAAAAATTTTTTAATGAAATGTGGTGTGTGGAAACTGTCAGAGATAGACTATCCTTTGCGTTTAGTCTTCGAGGATTATGTAAAAAGATATAAGTTATTAAAGACAACTCCTTTGACCTGCCTACATACTTTTGATAGGATGAAGATTCATGCCATACAAGAGGAAATGCAGACAGTTGCCGGACGTAGGAAATATGAATTCAAATATGTGGACAAGATGATGTTCCTGCCATATGATACCAGGATAGAGATTGCGGTACAACTTGCGAAATCAAATGATAAAGATGGTCTAGTATGGGATTTTACACAACCTTGCAGCAGAGAATTGAAGGAACAGTTTTTTAAATGTCTGAACTATATAGTGACAACATATAGATCACATGAGCGAAAAGAGAAGTTGAGGGCATTACAGTATTTTTATAGTTACTGTATACAGATGGGGATTGCTGACTTGGAATTAATCACTTTAGAGCAGGAAAGAAAATTTGTGGATTATCTGCCTCCGGAAATATCTGGAAGAAGATTTGAAAGAATGCCAGGAATTATAGAATTATGTCGAAAGACATTGTTTTTGCAAGCCAATCAAATACACTGGCATGCACAAGTATGGTATTTGGAACGGTTCCATTTTTCAAGGGAACGAGTTAATCCAAGCAAAAAGGTGGAGAGCATTTCATTTCGGGAAATAAGCCAGGAAGAAAACAAAAAATATCTGAAAAACTACATGCAGTACGCTTTAGGGATTTCAGATATGTCTCTAAGCAGCATACAAACCAAATTCCTTGAGATCCGGAACCTGCTCCAGACATTTGATGAGGAAGATAAAAACATCTGTGAAATGCCGGAAGAAGAGATACAGTCGTATTTAGAAAGGCTTAGGGAAAAAGCGGTTGCTGAAAAAACATTTAATGGTCAGCTATCGAATATCCGGCATTTTTTCAATTTTCTTCTGGTAAAAGGGCACATCAAGAGAATACCATTTCAGTATGAGTTGTTCCAGAAAAAAGAAAATCCGGTACACCATGACAGGAGCGTCCAGGAGGAAGTATGCGAGGAAATTGTTTCAAAGCTGTACCGTTTTCCAGAACATATCCGTTTGATGTTTTTGCATTTATGGTGTGTGGGGCTGCGCTGCAGCGAGGTATGCACGTTGGAGGGCGATGACTATGAATGGAAAAATGGCGATGCCTGGATTAAGGTATATCAGATTAAAATGAAAAATTACAAACGGATCCCAATACCGGAGACGTTATACAGGCTGATGAAAGTATATATTGAAAAGTATCAAATTCGACCGGAAGAATATCTTTTCAAAAATAAGAATGGCGGTGCATACTCTTATTCAACCTTTCGGAGTCAGATGCTGAGATTATGCGATGAGAATCAGATCGCGGGAGGGGAATACCTGTTTAAGTCCCACGATTACCGCCACGCTGTGGCAACGGAGTATTATGAAAGCGGTGTGTCCATACAGGCGGTGAGAGACTATCTTGGCCATGACTATGAAGATATGACCAGGCAGTATATTGATTACATGCCGAGAAGACTGGATGCCGCAAATGAAGAATTTTTCAACCAACAGGAGGAAAGCCTGGCATCAGGGCTGATAAAGGGAGAACGGAATGGAGGACAAAATTTACATTTGTGAACTGGAATGCTACTTGAAAGCATCCCAGAAACAGAGAGACAAAGTGAATCCAAAATGGGAATTTGACCTAACGAAACTTCCCACGGAAGGAATGCGGATAGAATTCCGGCAATTTATATTAGATCGTGGAAAGATGATGGCATTGTCGACTGTAGTTTCAGAGCGGAACTTATACAATCGTATCTGCCGATTCATGGAAGAAAAGAATATCCGGGTGGACAGCTTCCAGGAAAAAACATTAGAGGAATGGCTGAAAAGACTGAACGCATGGCTTATGCTGCAAGGGCAGATAAGAACGATACAAGGTATTACTG
>VSNK01000266.1 GCA_009774255.1 Faecalicatena sp. | reverse complement strand
ATAGAGAGAATATTTCACAAACAGATGTTCCCTATTAATTAATTTTAAAAATGTCCTTGACAAGGGGTACAATTTAGCTGGGATTGCGGTAACTCCGGCAAACCATCCCGGGGAGGAAGTTATCAAATCTGTGTGGAGAGGAACGAACGCGATTCCCAGCTGGTCCTGGAAAGGGTGCGGGGGAAATCCTGTTACTGTAGAGGTCTATACAGAGGCCGCAAAAGTGATTCTTTTCCTAAATGATGAGATGATTGGGGAAGCAGTTCCGATAAACAGTCGGGCCGTTTTAGAAACCGTATATCAGCCGGGAATACTTTCCGTCAAGGGATATGATGAAAAAGGAAATATCATGGAAGAGGGAACCTTGGAATCCGCAGAGGGATCTGTACATATCCGCATTAGAAAAGAAAAAGAAGTACCTTGTAAGAAGGATGACATTCTTTTTATCGAAATAGATATCTGCGGGGAAAATGATGTCATAGAGGCAAATGCGGATGAACCGATCACGGTGCGTACAAAGGGGGCAGAGCTCCTTGGCTTTGGAAGCGCATGGCACAGATCCGAAGAGACTTTTGTTTCCGGAACTTATACTACATGTTATGGAAGAGCGCTTGCGGCAGTCCGTATAACGAAACCAGACTGTGCATCGATCGAGGCGGAAGGAATTACGCTGAAAAAACAGGTTATTTCTCTTTAAAGAAGTGAAAAGTGAACGAGGAGGTACAAAATGAATAAAGAAAAAAATAAGATCCCGGTAGGGGCGAGAGAAAAATTGCCTTTCTGGCTTTATCCGGTATGGGCGGCGAATGGAACGGTAATGGCAATCGGCTCAGTATTGATCGGATATGCGACTTTTTATTGTACGGATGTGCTCGGCTTAAGTCCGGCGCTCATTGGGATCATCATGCTGATCGCACGGTTTACAGACGGAATCACGGATGTCATGGTAGGATATCTGGTAGATAATACACGGACAAAATGGGGGCAGGCAAGGCCATATGAGATTGCCACTGTGTTTGTATGGATTTTTATGATGATGTTTTTCTCTACACCCGATATGGGAACAACAGGCAAGTCGATCTGGGTATTTGTAATGTACTTCCTGATTACGGCGATCTGTCAGACAATCGTGTATGGTGAAGATAAGATTTACATGAAAAATGCAATACCAAATACAGCAAACCAGAATAAACTGATATCATTCAGTGGCTCCATTATGATGTTTATCACCATATTCGTGTCAACGTTATTGCCGCAGCTGATCCAGGCGGCAGGAAAGGATGCGGCCGCATGGAAGAAAATGGTGCTGATGATCGGAATCCCATGTGCTGTTCTGGGAATCCTCAGAATGGTATTGGTTCCGGAGTGTAAGCTGGAAGAGAAAAAAGAAGTGAAACGGGAACGGATTACAATAAGGGAGAGCGTTCGGGCGCTGTTTCAAAATAAGTATATCATGATTTTTGTGGCGGTGTATTTCTTATTACAGACGACTGTTGGAATCTCCAATGCATGCGGAACTTATTTTGCAAGATATTATATCGGGGATATCGGAGTCATGTCATTTGTGGGAATCACGGGTCTGATCATGCCGGTCAGTCTGTTGGTCGCTCCCTGGCTGATCTCCAAATTCGGAACGAGAAAGCTGTTGATTTTCGGCGCAATCTGCGGAACGATCGCTCCGGTCATCCGGATATTCACAGGAAAAAGTATTGCGGGCCTGATGGTATCCAATCTGGTTGCTTCTGTGTTCCAGCTTCCGGCGAGCCTGCTTCTGAATGTCTATATCTTTGAATGTATGGAATATGGAGAGTGGAAAACAGGACTCAGAATTGATGGTGTGATCGGTTCCATGAACAGTGTTGCCGCCAAGCTTGCCGCAGGCTTAACCTCTGTGGGAGTCGGATTTATACTGGGGCTGGCACATTATAACGGAACTTTGGAAGTTCAGCCGGCATCAGCGGTTCAGGCAATCTGGGTGGTACATAATGTAGTCCCGTTCGTTTTGTGCGCGATTGCGCTTGTGTTTGCCCTGAAGTATGATCTGGAAAAACAATTGCCGAAGATCAGGGAGGAACTGGCAGAGCGCAGGCAGAAAGCATGAAAATGAAGGTAGTGTAAAGTATTGTATGAAAAAGCGATACTGGAATTGCCCGCATTAAAAATCTGCTTCGCAGATGGCGGGCAGGCAATCACTTGCTATGCAAGTGGTTACATTCAGCAGGCAATCAATTTGCTGCGCAAATTGGTTACATATATGGAGGTAGTAGGAATGATGAAGAGAGACTTTGAAAAGAAGCATGAGGAAATGGTAAGGAAGCTGGCGCCGGAATGTACGGTATTGCTGAAAAAGGACGGCTTATTCCCTCTCATTTCAGCAGGAAAGATCGCGGTATACGGAAACGGAGTAAGGAAAACGATCAAAGGCGGAACCGGTTCGGGCGATGTGAATGTACGACATTTTGTAAATGTCGAAGAAGGGCTCCAAAATGCAGGGTTTGAGATTACAACAGGCGCATGGCTGGATGGGTATGAAGCGGTCTGGAAGAAAGCACAGGAGGATTTTTTCCGGGATATCAGGGAAACGGCTGAGAAAATGGGGATATTTCCCATGATGTATGCGATGGGAAAGACTATGCCGGAGCCGGAATATGAACTGCCTCTGAATGGGGAAGGAGATACGGCTGTTTATATCCTGTCAAGGATATCCGGCGAGGGAAGTGACAGGAATGCAGGAGCTGGGGACATTGGCATGACGGAGACAGAGATTCGGGATATCCTGGCATTGAACCAAAAATATGAAAAATTTATGCTGGTGCTGAATGTGGGCGGCCTGGTGGACCTCACACCGGTCAGGGATGTAAAAAATATCCTGCTGCTTGGACAGCTTGGAACGCCTACGGGGGACGTTCTGGCAGACATCCTGCTGGGAAAAAGCTATCCTTCCGGAAAGCTTACCATGACATGGGCTCCCCTCGGAGAGTATCCTTCTACAGAGGGCTTCGGGCATCCGGATGATACATATTACAGAGAAGGAATCTATGTCGGATACCGCTATTTTGACAGTGCAAAAAAGGAGGTGCTCTATCCCTTTGGATATGGGCTGGGATATACGGATTTTGAGTGGGAATTGAAAGAAGTATCAGGAAATGAAAATGAAGTGACAGTAACCGCTCATGTGAAAAACTCCGGAGAATCTGCAGGAAAAGAAGTGCTTCAGTTATATTACAGCGCACCTTGCGGAAAAATGGACCGGCCTTATCAGGAGCTGGCCGGTTTTGCAAAAACAAAGGAACTGCTTCCGGGGGAGGCATGTGACGTCACCATTTCATTCCGGACGAAGGATATGGCTGCATACGATGAGTCAGAAGCCTCCTATATTTTGGAAAAGGGAACCTACACGCTCCGTCTGGGTAATTCATCCCGCTCAGCCCGGGTATGCGCGGTGCTGAATATATCAGATACGGCGGTTACCAGAAAGCTGAGAAACATCTGTGCAGGTGACGGGGAAAAATGGCGGGCCGACGGTATGCTGGTGATCGAGGATACAAAATGTACATCAAATGATGAATACGCAGAGGATATAGCAAGGATAGACATTTCCACATCCGGACTGGAAGCAGAGGAGGCTGTATATTCGGAGGAACCATCAGGATTTCCGGAAAATCAGGCCTGTGACTGGGAGGATGTGAAGGCAGGTAGAAAAAGCATAGAAGAGTTTATAGCCGGATTGTCGGAGGAAGAACTTGCAGCCCTGTGCGTAGGATTTTATACGGAAAATGGGGGTGAGAGTGTGATCGGCGTCGCATCCGCCTCAGTTGCAGGGGCGGCAGGCGAGACGACAGACAGGCTAAAAGAGAAATATCATATGGATCATATGGTTTTTGCGGATGGCCCCGCAGGTATCCGGGTCAGCCCGGTATATAAGGTTGTAAACGGACAGATAAAGTCAAAGTCATTTCCTTTTGGGGAGGAGCTTATGGGGCTGCTTACGCCGGAAGAACTTGCAGTAGTACAGCAGGGCACCGTGGAGGAGGAAGAGGAACGGTCAGCGCCGGAACAGTATCAATACTGTACCGCAATACCGATTGGTACAGATTTGGCGCAATCCTTTAATCGGGAGTTGGTAAAAACATGCGGGGACATAGTGGGCAGGGAAATGGAGGAATATGGAATCCAGCTTTGGCTTGCCCCGGCGTTAAATATCCAGCGTTCCCCGCTGTGCGGCCGGAATTTTGAGTATTACTCAGAGGATCCGCTGGTTGGAGGCATCATTGCGGCGGCAATGACTGAAGGCGTACAGAGGCATAAGGGCTGCGGGACAACGATCAAGCATTTTGCCTGCAATAACCAGGAGACGAACCGTTATACGTCAAACAGCGTTCTTACGGAAAGGGCGTTGCGGGAAATCTATCTGCGGGGATTTGAAATCTGTATCAGAAATATCCAGCCCCATGCAGTTATGACTTCTTATAATCTGGTCAACGGAGAGCATGCCTGCAATAGTAAGGATCTGCTGACCCATGTGCTTCGGGATGAGTGGGGATATGAAGGGATTGTTATGACAGACTGGTATGTGACCGTAACTGTTATGAAGAATCCGAATAGCAAATATGCGGAAGCTTCTGCCGCAGGCTGTGTGAAAGCGGGAAATGATCTGGTGATGCCGGGTGCAGGTTCGGATGTGGAAGATATTTTGAAAGCATTGTCGGATGAGAAACACCCATACCATCTTACCCGCGGTGAACTGGAAGCGTGTGCGGACAGAATATTCAGGAAAATAAGGGAGCTGTACCAGTAAAAAACAAGATAGAATTCATGAGGTGATCAGATGAACACAGGCATAAAGCATAAGATAGAAAAGCTGCTGCAGGGCAGGGGAGAAAATTATATCCTTCCATTTTTCTGGCAGCATGGTGAGACGGAAGAAGTATTACGGGAATATATGCGGGTGATCCATGAAAGCAATATCGGGGCGGTTTGCGTAGAGAGCCGCCCGCATCCTGATTTCCTTGGGGAACAATGGTGGAAGGACATGGATGTGATTCTGGACGAAGCAAGAAAGCGAAAGATGAAGGTGTGGATCTTAGATGACAGCCATTTTCCCACCGGTTATGCGAATGGGGCGCTGGAAGACGCAGACCCATCTTTGCTCAGGCAGAGTCTGGTCATGCAGTCTGTCGATTGCCCGGATAGCGGAGAAACCATGGAATTGTCGCTGGAAAGCTGCCAGACTGCCAAACCGTGGAAACCCAATCAGATGGAAGGATTTATTTTTCAGGGAAATGAACCGAAGACCTTCAGCGATGACCGTCTGGTCAGTGTGACGGCAATGCGGGAAGGCGGGAAAACGGACAGCGACCTGCTTGATCTGTCCGGACAGATCAAAACCGGGAAAATCCATTTTGTCGTTCCGGAAGGGACATGGAAACTGCTAATTTGCCATTTGACAAGAAACCGGGGACCGCACAGAAATTATATCAATATGATGGATAAAAAATCCTGCCGGGTGTTGATCGATACGGTTTATGAGGCCCACTACAGGCATTATGCGAAAGATTTCGGAAAGACGATTGCTGGCTTTTTTTCTGACGAGCCCGAAATTGGAAACGGCCATTTGTATGAGTTTGGGAAAAAATTTTATCAGGTCGAAGACCAGGCGTGGAGCAGTGAGGTAGAGGAAGAACTAAAAGGCCGATGGAAAGAACAGTATCCCTGCTATCTGCCGCTTATCTGGGAACAGGATTTTGCGCCGGAAATGTGCGCAAAAATCCGTTATGACTATATGGATGCGGTAACCAGGGCGGTGGAACGTGATTTTTCTGTCCAGATCGGCGACTGGTGCAGGACTCATGGAGTAGAATATATCGGCCATTTGATTGAGGATAACAATCAGCACAGCCGGACCGGAAGCAGTCTTGGACATTATTTCCGCGGCCTTGCAGGGCAGGATATGGCAGGAATTGATGATATCGGCGGGCAGGTGCTGCCCCAGGGAGAGGAAAAGGAAGGAACTGCACTGCAGCCCAGAGACGGACACTTTTATCACTATGTTCTTGGAAAGCTTGCGTCTTCTGCGGCGGCAGCCGATCCGCGGAAACAAGGCAGATCCATGTGTGAGATATTTGGAAATTACGGATGGTCGGAGGGCGTGCATTTAGAGAAGTATCTTCTGGATCACTTCCTTGTCAGAGGAATCAACCATTATGTTCCGCACGCCTTCTCCCCGAAGGAATTTCCCGATACAGATTGTCCGCCCCATTTCTATGCGCATGGAAATCATCCGCAGTATCGGCATTTTGGGGAATTAATGAAATACGCCAACCGTGTCTGTGAACTGATCAGTGACGGAAGGCATATTGCCCCGGTTGGGATCCTATATCATGGAGAATCCGACTGGTGCGGTGACTGCATGATGATGCAGGAGCCGGCAATGCGTCTGGCAGAGAATCAGATCGACTACGATTTTCTGCCGTCAGATCTATTTGCAGAAAGAGAAAGGTACAGGACGGATATAACCGATGTCCTTCATGTGAACGGGCAGGAGTACCGAGTATTGATCGTACCGGAATACGATTACATTACGCAGGCGGCAGCAGAAGGAATCCTGGAGATGAAAAAGAAAGGCGGCGAAGTTATTTTTGTGAACCGTTGTCCCAAGGGCATCTGTAATGGCGGTGATCGTGTATGCAAAGGCTTCACTGATTTTCCATGTATCGCATTAGAAGAACTGGTCAAAGCATTGGAAACGAGACAGATTCCGGAAGTCAGGATTTCGCCGGAGAGCAGATATTTCCGATATTTGCACTATAAAAATGAAAATGATCTATACATGTTTACCAATGAGGGCGCGTCTGCCTGGACCGGCGATATCCATATAAAAACGACAGGGGCCTGTTATGCATATAACGCATGGAATAACTGCCTGGAAACGGTGGATGCGCGGGAGACAGAAAGCGGAACGGTCATTCATGCCACAGTGGAACCGTTGAGACCGCTCATCCTTGTATTTGATGAGACAGATGAAATGCTTTCAGAACCAGTTGCCCTCAGTGAAAAAAAGCAGACGGTCAATGGCAAATGGAAACGGAGCATTTGCCGCAGCATGGAGTATCCGGACTTCAAGGGAGAAAAAGAAGTGGATCTTCCGGATAGCCTTGCAAAAGAGCTGCCGGAATTTTCCGGATTTGTGAGATATGAGAAAACAATAAACTGTCAGGGCGGAAAAATGCTTCTGGAGATCAGTCAGGCGTCCGAGGGTGTGGAAGTCTTTGTAAACGGGGAAAGCGCAGGAATCCAGATTGCACCGCCTTACCGCTATGACCTATCTGCCTTGACAAAAGAAGGGGAAAATGTGATCCGGATCGAAGCGGCGACAACACTGGAACGTGAGATGTCTTCCATTCCAAATCCCTATGCGGCAGTACTTGGAGAGTCTCCGGAACCAGAAAGTAAGTCCGGAATCACCGGAGAGGTATTTATAGAGTCCAAATAAGATTTCCTGAAAAAAATAGCAAAAAAAAGAAAATAATTGCATATTGATTTTAAAAATCCCTTTATGATACAAGAAATAAATTTGATCATGGAGGGATTATTTTATGGTACGCATACAAGAAAACAGACCAAATGCGTTGGAAATCAAGAATCTTGCACGGATCAGGGAGATTGCGCCGGAATGTGCCGTATTGCTGAAGAAAGACGGGAGTTTTCCGCTCTCTTCTCCCGGGAAACTGGCGGTATTCGGAAACGGGGTAAGAAATACGGTAAAGGGAGGAACCGGATCAGGGGA
>VSNK01000265.1 GCA_009774255.1 Faecalicatena sp. | reverse complement strand
ATATGAATTATAGCGGAAGAACCATACTAACAAAGGAGGTGTTTATCATGGCAACTTCAAGTATCACAAAGAATTTTGTCATTTCCGGCAAGAAACAGGTGGAGATGTTTGTCAATGCGATTGAAGAATCTGCCAAGAATCGTCCTGTTCATATACCTGTGGCTGCGAGAGAGATAACGGATGAAGCAGAATTGGTGGAATTTATGGAAAAATGGGAGAAAGCAAATGTTGGAAACAAATAGGTATTCAGTTATCAACATTCGGCGTTATCTTAATAGTGATAATTCAAAACTCGGAGAGAGCAGGCTTCTTCAAGTTCTCTCCGGTTTTTCTTGTCTACGAAATCTGGATGTTGAGCGTTTTTTGAAAAAAAGTTCAGTAGAGTTTACGAAAAAGAATCAGTCGGTTACATATCTTGTATTTGACATAAACAGCATGGTACTGGTAGGGTATTTTACCCTTGCATTAAAACCTTTAACAGTAAGGGGAGAAACAGTGAGCAATACCGTAAAGAAAAAGCTGCTGCGTGTCAGTGAATGGGATGAAAAATCAGATACATATACTATGTCTGCATACCTTATTGCCCAACTTGGCAAAAATTTTACTAATGGTGCAGACAAAAAAATTACCGGCGAAGAATTACTCGTACTGGCATGGAACAAAATTAAAGAGATACAGTATTTGGGCGGAGGTGTAGTGACCTTCTTAGAGGCAGAAAATGAGGAAAAGCTGTTATCATTTTACTGCGATAACCGTTTTTCGCAGTTTGATACCAGACAGACCGCATCAGATACGGATGAATCTCATGAGCTGGTACAGCTTTTAAGGCTGCTCTAATGCGATTGTTGTGGTGGCGATGGCGGGCGTTGTGCTGATCAGCTTTAACGGTTTCCGGATGGAACTGAACCCGATGGGGGATTTGCTGGCAGTCCTTGCGGCTTTTGTATGGGCTTGCTATTCCATACTGACAAGGAAGATCAGCAGTTTCGGTTACCCGGTCATCCTCACCACACGGAGGACATTCTTTTACGGCATCCTGTTCATGGTTCCGGCATTGTTCCTTTTTGATTTTGAAATGGGGCTGCAACGGTTTGCGGATATGATGCCTCTGCTGAATATTCTGTATCTTGGGCTGGGGGCGTCCGCGCTCTGTTTCGTCACATGGAACCTTGCGGTAAAGGCGCTTGGCGCGGTTAAGACCAGCGTTTACATTTACATGGTTCCCGTCATAACGGTGGTGACTTCCGTACTGGTGCTGAAGGAGCCGATGACGTGGGTTTCCGTTATGGGGACGGTCCTGGCGGTTGTGGGTCTTTTCCTTTCTGAATATAACGGGAGGGGGAGTGGGAACAGTGAATGAGCCCGCGATAAGGACAGAGGAGCAGATCATCAGCCTGTTCCCCGACAGGGAAACGCAAGTCTGCCGCTTTCGCAGGTCCTATCTCTACCGCTGTTATCAAAAAAATCAGGAGGAAAAATCCTCTGGAAAAGAGGAATAGAAAATGGATTTACAGAATGAAAAATGTGTCATGGTGATTGATGAGAACCTGCCCCTTGGCATCATAGCAAACACGGCGGCGATCATGGGCATCACGCTGGGGAAGCAGATGCCGGAGGTCGTAGGCGCAGATGTATATGACAGGACAGGAAACGGTCATTTGGGGATCATTGAATTCCCGGTGCCGATCTTAAAGGGAAATGTGGAGGTGATCAACTCTATCCGTGAAAAGCTGTATGAGCCGGAATTTTCGGATTTGACGGTGGTAGATTTTTCAGACCTTGCGCAGGGGTGCAAGACCTATGATGAGTTTATTGAAAAGATGAAGGATGTTTCAGAAAAAGACCGGAAAAAGGAAAATATACAGTCATCACCGGGGCAAGCTCCGGCATTGGGTATGAGACGGCAAAGGCATTTGGTGTTTTTAGCGCATCCACCTTAGCACTGGATGCCATTACAGGAAGAAAGAACCGGCTGGGGAGTTTGGTTCTTTCTTTTTTGTTCCATACACCGATATATACCAATAAATACGGGGATTCAATACCGAAAACTATAACTCATTATTTTCAAGCGGTTTGCTTTGCATGCTGACCCTGCCGTTTTCTTTTATCACAAAAATCGTCTTTCCGCGGAATGGTACTTTCAGCCGGAAGTTTACTACTTCCTCCGGGATATGGGGCGCAAACTCGTATCCCTCCGGGCACCCCGGACACAGATGGATCCCGGCGATCTCTTCGATGAGGATGCTGATGGGCGCGCTGGCCCAGGGGTGGCAGAGACTGGTGTTCCACTTTTGTTCCTTCCCCCACGCCTCGAAGCAGGCCGTTGCCCCTTCGTTCAGCATATGCACCCAGCCGTGCTCTCCCGGATTGA
The DNA here is from genome assembly GCA_009774255.1 of Faecalicatena sp. GTDB lineage: Bacteria > Bacillota > Clostridia > Lachnospirales > Lachnospiraceae > Schaedlerella. The sequence goes on along the minus strand of VSNK01000265.1, from coordinate 5,534 downwards.
CCAGCAGACGGTACACTGCCTCATACCGCCCGGCCTTTGCCAGGGCTTTCAGCAGATAATAGCCAGTCATGACGCCGCAGCAGAAGCTTTTTCCCGTGAGAAAATCCGCCGTGCTGTTTTGTGCCTCCTCCGGCGCCAGCCCGAAATAGAGCGGGTACAGGTTGGAATGGAGGGCACAGTGATCGCTCGTTTCGCTGTCCGCGAAAAGCCGCGGCTCAGGTCTGTAGAATGCCCGGATATACGAGGATTTTCTGCGTTCCACGTCCCAGGTTCGAGGCAATCCCATGATATCTTCCATCTCGCAGAGTGTCTTTATGGCGCCGATATAAAGCGCGTTGATCACATTGTGGCAGCCCGGGGCTACCTTAGGTCTTGAGAGCTCGAAATCATAATCGTCCCGCAGGTTCTCCGGCCAGTCTACCAGGTTCCATTTGTCCGCGACCTGTTCCAGCAGGCCGTCCCCACGCTCGTACTGCGCGAAATGGTGCAGGATGTTTTTTGCGGTGGGATAATATGTTTTCAAAAAATCCCGGTCCCCGGTGAATTGATAATCTGTCATCAGAAGCTGGGACCAGAGCAGGGAAAAATCCGCGATCTCCTGCATCAGGGAGCCGGGGGCGACTGCCATCAGCCCAGGGCAGATCTTCTCTGTCAGCGCAAATTCCCGGATACACTTTCGGAGCATTTCCGTGGTTCCGGTCAGCCAGACTTGGGAGCGGGAAGTAATGACTGCGTCCCCCAGGTACTGTCCTTTTTCCCGGGTGGGGCAATCCAGATAGCCTCCCTGGGTGCCCAGCCTGACCGCCTGTCTGCAGATCCGGAAGATCTGTTCCACATAAGGTGCATCAGTGCGCAGGGTACACCGGCTTTCGTCCAGCGGATAATGTCGGATTTGGATGCGGATGCGCTGTATCTCAACGGAAGTCCCTGTGATCAGCTCCGTATAGCGGAAGCCTTTGTAATCGTAGGGAACGTATTCACTGATTCCTTCGCCCAGGATCCACTCTTCCCGGTAAGCGCAGCCGCAGCGCAGATTCCAGCGGACACGCTTGCGGGGCGGCAGATACGCATTCTGATATGTATCCGTATCTTCTTTATTTTCATCCGTGCTTCCTGCCGGAGTGCCGCCTCCATCGCCGTCCTTCTGCTGCCGTTTTTCCTGCTGTAGCTCTTCTCGCGGCAGTTCTTCCTGCAGCAATTCTTCCTGCAGCAGTTCTTCACCGCATAGGATTGTCACCTTGCTCCCCGGGGCTCCTTTTGCTGTGATGAGCAGACCTCCTGTCACTTCCTGCCCTGCGTCGATCAGCCAGTGCCCCAGGCCTGTGTCCGTCACCGTTTGCGGGGAAATCTCATAGACCGACAGCATTTTCACAGGCTGGGGAAGAAGCCGGTAATCGGCCCAGGCCGCCGGGATCATCCAATTCCAGGAATGGTCGTCATAATCCGCTTCCGTCCAGTCCATTTCCCAAAGTCTACTGTCAAAATTTTCCAGAAACTGGGTATCATAGCCCGTGGCTTCTCCGGAATATGCCCGGCAGATCTTATACTTCCATTTCAGCGGACACCGAGACTTTTGAAGCTCCGCAGCAAAAGCAAATCTGCCATCGCCGCTGTTCCAGACCCGGTTCACCAACCCCTGATAGTACAGATGGACGGCCAGCACATTTTTTCCGGCTTTCAGAAATGGAGTAATGTCGATCGTATTGTAGTAATACTGTTCCGGATAAGCGGGGGCGGGGCCCTCCCCGACATAAGCCCCGTTGGCGTAGAGCTTATAATAGTCGTCTGCGGTCAGATCAAGAAGCCAGGGCCGCTCCGGCTTCGTTTCCAGAATCATTTCCGCCCGGGCCAGGACATGGAGGTTCTGTGGAACATCTGCTTTCATTTCCAGCAGCTCCTGCTCCTTGTGATAAGGATCCTGCGGAGTGATGTCCGCAAATTCCGGGATTGTATACCATGTGGGGTTGAATGTTTTCATAGAAGGATTGGATATTCTCATAATTTTCACCTGTTTTTTCTACATTTCTTTCCTTGTGGCGTATCTGCCCAGTATCTTCGCCGATACGCCGTAATCTCATGAAAATTGCCTGACGGCAATGGGGATTGCTCCCGCAGTTTATATGCCGTTCTGAATATTATGGTTCAAAATACCGAACCTCCGTGCTGATCACCTGTGTTCCCTTCCGGATGCGGTACGCGATCATCGGAATGGTGGTCTTAGAATGCAGCAGGTTGGTGTTCGGGTCCGGGATCAACAGTTTTCCGGTTCCGTCTCCTCTCAGGACCGTTACCCGGCAGAAGCCATCCGGGTTCCTGACCTCTGCTCCTTCCGCTGCATTCTCGTCCGGATTCCTGACGTCTGCACCTTCCGCTGCATTCTCGTCCGGATTCCTGACGTCGGCGCCGGCAGGAGCGTTAGCGTCCGCAGACCGCAAGAGCCTCCGCTCAAATGCCGTTCTGTCATCCGTGGACAGCGCGAATCCGCAGTCGTATGCCTCGCATTCCACGCTGCTGGTGATTTCATGGACGCGGATATGCCCTGCCTCGGTGGCTTTGATCGTGGTCTGAACCTCAATCCCCGGAAACGGGGTCCAGGAGTAGATCAGCTTCTGGTCGTCAATGGTATAACCCTCATGGATTGTATTTTTTACAAAAATATATCCGTACACCTGGAATGCCAGCATGCTGTCGGGCGCGTTTTCTTCCAGTGTCACGGAAGACCGGGCGATGCTGAATCCATATTTACTGGAATACGCAAATTTAGAATACTTCTCTATGGTATGGCTGTGCCCGTCTGCCTTTGTACGGCCCGGCACCAGGGCAACCACATTTTCATTGCCGCGCTGGATCAGCATATTTGCATGGCGCAGGTATTTCCTGGAATCCAGCTTCGGAAGAGGCGCTGCCTCTGCATTCCAGAACGGGTGGTCCTCCGGGAGCGCCAGGAACAGAAATGCCTTCATCGCCCAGTAGGGAGAACCTGGTGCATTGTAGCTTTCTGACATCTGCAGGTTTGGATAGGCATATCCGATCGTCAGGATGCCTGAGTTGTCAAAGATTGGAAGATTCAGCCAATGGACCAGATGCCGCAAGATGATTCCCTTTAATACGGGAAGGGGAAAGACCTCAATCCCTCCCAGGGCACACACGGAAAAATAAGCGGCCTGTGCAAACCGATAGGTCATGGAGCGGCCATAGGCAAAGGAGGAACCGTCCTCGGAAAACCAGTATAAGTAATCTTTTCCAAAGGCCAGGGCGCGCTCCCGAAACCGTCCGGCACGCTCCAGATCCTCCTGCTCCATGAACATGGCATAGACAATGCCGTAGGTCACCATAACGAAGGGATTATAGTAATCTTTGTCGCCGCCGTTTCCGTCATGATACCAGCCTCCGGCGTCATAATAGGCATCGATCAGCTCCAGGCCTTCCCGGAGGCGCTTCTGGTCATAAGGGCGCCCCACCTTGTACATGGCCACATTGGTGATGATGCTGAAAAACTGCCAGTTGCAGGCGCAGCACTCGTGGCGGTTGATCTCCCAGAGCCACTCGATCAGGTTGTCCTTTGCCTTCTCCGACAGGGGCTCCCAGACCTTGTCCGGACAGAACAGCATCCCGAAGGCGATGGCCGCCATCTCGCAGTACTTCTGGTCATAGTCCCGGCAGGTGTGCCAGTAGTCGGGGTGGGACGGGTCTGGTCCCGCACTCAGCCCTTTTCGGTAAATTTCCTCGAATTCCGGGTCACTTCCTCCCCCCGCCCAAAAAGGCACCAGCCCCCACAGCGGGCGGGCAAATGCCTCCATGGGGATGGTGTCATTTTCATAATGTGCGCTGGTCACCCCCACATGGACCCGCGCCCCGGACTCGCTGTAAAACGGCTTGATCGGGTTCAGGACCTGCAAAAGCACCCGCTCCGCATCCCTTCTGGTCTGAAAATCCCGGGTCGTCAGCTTCTTTCCTCCAAACATCGCTTTTTCCTCCTGCTTTCTGCTCCTATCCATAGATACTCACGGCAAATGGTCCGCCGCTTTGGACAGTTTTGACTTTATGATACAAAAAACCAGAAGATAAATCCATGGATTATCTTCTGGTTTTTTGTAAAATACTTATTTTCGGGATAAACCTGATGGGGGCACGGAACCTGTGAAAGAAGTTCAGGGTAGCAACAGGGAAAAACGGCTGTGCAGGCTTTTACGCCAAAGGCAGGTTTCACTTCCCATAGGACGCAGAAAAGCTGCCAAGTATACGAATGGCAGCTTTTCTGTATATTATACTGTGCGGCAGATTTATCTGGCACTTAGAATCATATTGGGCAAAACAATCATCAGGCAAATGCAATATTATGTTTCTTCAACAATTCCATTGCCCTGCCAAGGTCGGCTTCTTTTTGAGCAAGTTCTGCGATTGCGGCATCTCTTTCCGCAGCCACTGCAGCCTTTTCTGCAACAACAGCCTCCTTTTCCGCCCGCAGCGTATCATTCTCCCCCTGCATGAGTTCTATCCCTTTTTGAATCCCCCTGTTTTCAACCTGATCTAATATCTCACACATATTCGTTCCGCCTCCTGTAGTTTTTCCCTTACTGGCTTCTAAAAATCTCTCATCCCCGGTCATAACCGACATAAATTTCAATACGGCATCCACATGCTTTATCATCCTTCTGCTGGGGACGTATTTTCTATTCTTACGTTTCTGTACAAAATAATCCGCCACAATCCGAAAATCGCTCCTGAATCGCTTTACCTGATCCTCTGTCAAATGTGCGATCTCAAATACGTGTATTTTGTAATCATTCACATATTCTTCTAATCCCTCGGGAATCTCAACCATCTCTTTTATCGATCTGGGGCCGCTCCAGCGGGGATTCCCGAAGTACAATACGATGCTCAGCACCGGGCAGCGTTCTTTTGATTTTTCAACAAGCAGCTGCGACCGATAAGATGCGCCGTCATACCCGATAATCCGAAAAGGCATATCATTATCCGTATCCGTCTGGTTTTCCAATCCTAAAATGGCAATCTTGACCTTGCCTTCGGACCAGTATTTCGCATTATCGCGTTCTTCCTCATGCAGACTCCCTTTGTCTGCCTTATACTAGTACATCGAATAATAAGTAACCAGCCCAATGACTTGCCTGATTTTCCATCTGCTGCGTTGTCGTCAATCGACGTAGCCACCGCTACGCCTCATTCCTCCGCCTTGCATATGAAAAATCATTCTGCGTCATTTGGCTAGAAACTTATTTTTCGATGTACTAGGATCTGACCTTTATGGGCTTCAGCTGACTTGATTTAACCGTCCGCTTCCCGCCAAACACCAATCCGTTAACGATGTCAGAGAATACATCGTTATAATCTTCCAAGTTCTTTTCTACAATATCTTTTTGTCCTATCCATTCTCCTCTTTGGTTTCCCTTATATTATAGTTCTTCGGCTGCCGGAATACAAGTGCAATTCCTTATTACGGGTGTAGATAAAAAACTTTGGTATATATGTTTACTTTTCCTGCTGATTGTGATACTATATTACATATCGACAGG
>VSNK01000264.1 GCA_009774255.1 Faecalicatena sp. | reverse complement strand
ACGTCGATTGACGACAACGCAGCAGATGGAAAATCAGGCAAGTCATTGGGCTGGTTACTTATTATTCGATGTACTAGCATATTGCTTCTATAAGAATTCTGCCGTTCAATGATCTCTCTTTTACCCCAATCTCTTTATGTTTATTAAAATTGAAGCTCAACATATACCCCTTATCCAAATGATAATGTTCAAGATACTCCAGCAGCTGTTTTTCACCCCTCTTATGATACGCATCGCCGCGCCAAACCTTTAATTCTATAATACTCTGTTCCCCACCGTAATCTATGATTACATCCGTCCGCTCCTTGTTACGTGTCTGTGCCTCAATATAATAATTTCCACTCCCATTAATAATCGGTCGGAGATAGAGAAGAAAGTACCGCCGTCCATCCTCTTCATAAAATGTCTGATCCTGATCTCCATACAGATCATCAAAATGCCGTACAAATTTTTCCAAAATCAGCCGTATATTCAAATGACCCTTTTCAATAAACTGATTCTTATCCAGTGCTGCCGCCCGGTACATATCGCTTCCCTGCACCTGCGGAGCCGTCAGGAAAAAATTGTACAGCCGAGTCTCAAAAATACGGTTTGACACACAGACAGAAGCTCCTTTTATTTTCACGAACCCAAACATCAGAGCCAATCCTGTCACATCATCATCCGGATTATACACGATGCTCTGCCCTTGAAACAGAAGCAGATATATCATCTCTTTTAACTCCGGATACATCTCCAATTTTTCAATTATAGAATCAAATAATGTATTTTTTTCATGGAGCAGGATGTTGACCGCTTCCAGCAGACCCTCTTTGCTCCATGCGCTGCCCTTATTTGGAAATTCCGCACTTCTTGCAACCTGCTCATCAAGCAGTTTACATAATCTGGATACCAAAAACGGATATCCTTCTGTGTAATCAAAAATCATCCGGGCCATCTCCGGAATATCCATTCCTGTCTCATGATCCCTCTCATAATCTGAGAGCATCCCTTTAATATCTTTTGCAGAAAAACTCATCTCTACCAGAAAATCTGCCGCAACATTCCACGGGCTGTTTCTCCTTTCCCCGTCATCGGCTGCAATTTTGCGCTTCAGATTTTTCACATCATACACTCCGGCGAGAATAACAGACTGAAATGCAGGCTTCTTGTCTCTGTTGATATAATATCCCCGAAGCAGCGCCAGAAAATCAAGAAATACCTGATTGTTAGACGCACTGTCAACTTCATCGACCATCAGAACAATTTTCTTTTCCGACTGCCGGCACCATCTGCTCAGACAGCGGAACAATTCGGAGAGTGTTTTCCTTTTTCCTTCTCCGGACGCAAATGCTTCTAACTCTTCTTTTATCTCCGGAGGAATGATGCAATCCCCTTCCAGTGCATCCAGAATTTCCCCGGAAAGAGCCTTGACAAATGATTCCTCTTTTTCAAAATCTGCATGGCTTACCATCTGAAAATCAAGGCTTATGACTGTATAATCATTTTCCAGAAATCTTTCCAGGGCTTTTAAAGTCGTCGTCTTTCCATATTGCCTTGCCCGGTTAATGGTAAAATATTTTCCCTCATCGATCATCTCCTTGATCTGCTCTAACCGTTCTGATAGATCAACCATATAGTGCAGCTGCTGTTTACAGTCTGCATTCACATTAAAATATTTTTTCACAGTTTGTTCACCTCTTAGGGCTCTCCACATCCGCCGGATTGTTGATTACATTGTAAATACCTATTGTATTTGTCACCATTTTTCGTCAGAAAAATGGTGGCCTGCTTGCGCTTCAGCGTAATACCTATTGTAACATGGCTGGCCCGGCTTTACCAGATGAACTTTCAGATCCGTGATTTCATTGAATATCGGCGTTACACTTTTTTCATTCCAGCCGATTATAAAAAAGGTGTAGATAAATTTGAAATCCAGCTCCCCTTATGGTAAGATAAACTTCGGAACAAAAGGGATTCACCCAAGTTACACATATCTTACAAATCGGAGGTTATTATGATGAAAAAAATATTCACCTGCTTCCTGTGTATCACACTCCTCGCCGCCGTCCTCACCGGCTGCGGTTCGAAGGAGGAAAATTCCACACAGGCAGACGCAGACAAAGCGGAAACTACGGACACAGAGGGTACCAGCACAGCCATAGCCGGTACAGATGCTCCAAAACAGGAGACGGACACCGATTCCAAAGAGGAGGAAGACTATCTGGAAGGGCTTCACCATGCGGAGATCGAGGTGAAAGATTACGGCACGATCACCCTGGAGCTGGATGCGGATACCGCGCCGATCAGTGTCACCAACTTTATCCGGCTTGCAGAGGACGGTTTTTACGACGGCCTCACCTTCCACCGGATCATCAGCGGTTTTATGATCCAGGGCGGGGATCCGAAGGGAAACGGAACCGGCGGCTCAGATCAAACGATCAAAGGGGAATTTTCCGAAAACGGCGTGGAGAATAATATTTCCCATGTGCGGGGCGTAATCTCCATGGCCAGGTCCAACGATCCCGACAGCGCGTCCTCCCAGTTCTTCATCGTCCATGAGGACAGCCTGTTCCTGGACGGAAACTATGCCGCATTCGGCCATGTAACGGAGGGGATGGATGTTGTAGACAAGATCTGCGAGGATACCCCTGTACAGGACGACAACGGAACGGTAGACAAAGATGACCAGCCCACGATCACATCCGTTCGGGTGATTGACTGAATCAGTCAATCACCCCGCATTCCAAAGCAATCGCCATATATTTATCCCCAAGGCTCACGCCGTAATCCGTCAGATCCCGGGGCTCCCATTTGTCCGAATCCAGGCTGTCGGCACCATAGAAAAACTGGATGATCGGCACCTTGCGGAATCTGGCGACCGCCATGGAGGCCGAGCATTCCATCTCAACCGCAATGCAGCCCTGCTTTTTGCGCTCCCGGATTGCCTCCTGCGTCTCTCTGTAGATTCCGTCCGTGGTCCAGAGCTTTCCCACCGTATAGGGAATCTTATGCCTTTCCATACACCTCACTGCCGTATCCACCGCAGCGCTGTCCGCGCAGATCTCCTCGCTTCCCGGGATATAGTGGTAGCTTGTGCCCTCATCCCTGACGGCAGACGACGGGATAATGACCCGGTTATCCGCAGCAGCCTGATCCAGAATCCCGCAGCAGCCAAACTGGATAATCTTCCTCGCTCCCAGGGCGATGATCTCCTCCAGGCCGGTCACACAGGCCGGAGCACCTACCCTGGACAGAAACAGGCCCAGCTTCCTGCCCGCATACTCGATCTCATACACGGGAAGCGCCCCGTTTGCAGTATTCAGGCCGGCGATCACATCTGCCGGATTTTGCCGGACAAAATCCTTTATAATGCCTTCCGAAAATGTGGTGATGCATACCTCCGGAAAGCCGGCCTTTCTCTCTATCACATCACATGGATTGATCAGTGCCTCCGGTGCTTCACAAAAACGTTGAAAAATCGTTGCCATTGCATTCACTCCTTCACTAAAATTTTTTTAATCTGCCGGATGATCCCTGCTGGGATCTCGTCATCTACCGGCATCAGCTTGCTGTACATCCTGACTCCCTGATAGGAAAAAACGATCAAATGAAATACTGCCTCAACATCCACCTCATAAAATTCCTTTCGTTCCATGCCGTACTGTATCAGCTTTTTCCACGTATTCGCGGATATCAGATACTGCTCGTACAATGCATTTTTCTGCCCCGCGATATCCGGAAGGCTGAAATACTCATAGATCGCGGTGCTTAAAGAGGAACGGCTGTCAAGCATCTCCTTCCGGTAACCTTCCAGAATATCATCCAGTATCGCCGCGGCTGATTGCCCCTGCCCGATTCTCAGGTCAAATTCTTGATCCTGCCGGCTCATCATATCGTCGATCATCTCCTGGAAAATCTGGCGGGTGCTTTCATAATGGCAATACAGACCGCCCCGGCTCAGCCCGGCAGCCTCGCAGATATCCTTCATGGTGACCTGCTTAAAGCCCTTTTCCGCAAATAAAACTGCAGCGCATTCCTTGATATGCTCCCTTGTTTTCTTTCCTTTTTTGTTCATCGCACTTTCCCTTTCCGACATGTGTGTCTTATATTTTACGACATACATGTCGGAAAGCCAACAAAATTTTTTATTTTTAAGAACGAAGTACTATAATGGCTATACCGAATTTAGAATTTATGTAGAAAAAATAAATGACTTCAGCAGAAATTATGGCAAACTTTCTTTAAAAACATCCCGCCACTGGAATAGGCACATTAGTACGCTTACAATACCGGTGATTGGATAGGCAATCCACACACAGTTCAGATTGCCGCTCAAAGACCATGCACAGGCCGTGGGCAGCAAGACGACGATCTGGCGTGTGAAGCAGCATATCAAACTGGCAGTCCCTCTCCCTACCGCCTGAAAACCGGTCTGGCTGATCTGGCAGAATCCCTCAAAAATAAAGCAGGTGCTTATGATGCGCAGGGCATTCACGCCGGCGGACAGCATTTCATCCGAAGCGCCAAACAAGCCCATAAGCCGGCCGGGTATCAGTTGGAACAGCACTGTCCCGGTCAGCATAATGACTGCCATATAGAGCATCGCGCTGCGCAGTGTGCAGATGACCCGCTCTTTGTGCCCGGCGCCGACATTGTAAGACAGAATGGGCAGCAGCCCGCTTGTCAAACCCCAAACCGGCATAAAGATAAAGTTTTGCAGACGATAGTAAACGCCCAGTATCGCTGCCGCAGTCGTGGAAAAAGTCAACAGGATCCCATTCATCGCAAAGTTCGCCGCTGAACCGATGGACTGCATGAGGATCGCCGGCAGACCGATTTTGTATATCTCGGCCAGAATGGATTTATCGAAATGGAAATGGGCGAAGGATAGCCGCAGCTCCTTGTGAAAGGCCTGGTGAAATGTAAATCCGCAGACCATAGCCGCGAACTGACCGATGACCGTAGCGACAGCCGCGCCCCGTGCTCCCAATGCAGGAAACCTCATCAATCCGAATATAAACAGCGGGTCAAGAACGAGGTTAACCGCTGCTCCAACGAGCTGTGAAATCATTGAGAAAACAGAGCGTCCGCCGGCCTCCAGCAGCTTCTCAAAGAGCTGCTGTCCAAACATAAAGATAGAAAAAACAAGACACACCGACATATAATCCGTTCCGTAGCAGACAATCTCGGTATCCGATGTCTGGAGCATGAAATAATTCCGGGCAAAGAACAGGCCTGTCAAGAGGAACGGCAGGTACGAAAGAACAGCCAGCAAAGCTCCATGCTGAATAATTGACCGGGCAGTTTCCATATTTCTTTGTCCAAGCATCCGGCTCAAATAAGCATTTACTCCAATATACGTGCCGATACTGACGGCAGTCAGCAGGGTCTGCATAGGATAAGTGAGAGAAACGGCGCTTAACGCGTTTTCACTGAAACGGGCGATGAAGATGGAATCTACAATATTGTAGAGCGCCTGCATCAGCATGGAAAACATGATGGGCAGAGATAAATTCAGCAGGAGTTTTCCGGTGGAAGCGGTATCCATTTTGTTTGTTCTGGGTGATTGCATCATTTTCCTTCCTTTCAAAAAAAGCACAAAAAAAGAGTGGGTATTGCCTCCACTCACCCAGATACGCAGGACTCACGCCCCTTGTAACAATAATCGAATATTCAATTATATACTCACGGCCGATGAAATCTGGCTTAAGTATAAATACCAGCTCCTGGACAGCAGCAAGATTTACTGTCTACTATTGATTGTACTCATTCTCGCAAAAAAGTCAATAGTTTGATGGCGTATTGGAGCATTTGCTTCATCTTTGCCTCACCCTTTGGCAGCAAAAAAAAGCCCGTCTGCTTCATTTCCATAAAATCTTCATTCCTTCTGCCGATAGTTTGAATATCAATTGCAATCCACGGCCTGACCGACCGTAAATTGCAATGACCAAACAATATTGAAAAGCAAGGAGGATATTTTTATGTCAATGACAAATCTTATGATGGCTGGAAATACACTGATGCAGATGCGCACCATGCAATCTGTCAGTACTCAACTGCAAGGCCGGGCAAATGTATTAAAATCTGAACTGAAATACGATAAAAATCCAAGTGCAGAGAAAAAAGCCCAGATGGAAGAACTGGAAGGCCGGGCTCAGGATGTAATGGGACAGGTGATGGAAGCCGCCCAAAAGACCAATGACGATCTGAAGCAGAATGCGGTGGAGAAGGACCAGAAGGACGAAACCGGCAGAGTGAATGAGAAGAAAGACGAAACCGGCAAGCTGAACGAAAAGGAAAAAGACGAGGAGGATTCTAAAAAGACCGTAACAGACCGGGTGGAGCTGTCCGAGGTGAACCTGAATTTCCAGACAGCAGCCCCAGGGCTCATAGCCCCTGACAGTGGTTATGCCTATACCCGTACCGGAAGCATACCGCAGCCGGCACTGCCGTTTGCTCTGAAAATGGATATCACGGCATAATGTGAATCGCGCTTTCTTTGGGGAAGCGCGATTCTGCTATTCTTTAGCAGTGCTATTCTCTGTTTTTTTCTACAAAATAGGAGAGAGAGTTGGGGAAGCTTTCAAGGACGGCCTGAGGCTTAAAAAGTAATTAAGCGTTTCCCGAGTTGTGTCCATTTTTAATATACAAATGAATCCCCCCGCGGCTCTATGCCGATGTATGTTGACATCAGTATAGAGCCGCGAGAGATTTGATTGGACTATGGAGCTATCGCAATATGATGCTTCTCCAACAATTCTTTCATTTTGGCAAGTTCGGCATTCTGTCTGGCAAACTGTCTGGCAAATTCAGCATTCTGTTCGGCAAGTGCAGAATCCGTTGCCGCCTTTTCAGCGCGTAATGCGTCGATTTCAGCCTGCAGCCTTTTCTCACGGACACTGGGCAATTCTATGAGCGGTTTTGTCATACGGTCAACCTCCTTTCGAAATTCAGCGTGTTTTTCATCTTTTAATATTCTATTCGCGGCAGTACGGAAAAGATTGATATAGTCATCAAATTCCCGTTCTGTCAGGTATCCGTCGGCTAATTCTTCCTTTAAGACTAATATAATCTCCTCCACAAGCCCTGTCAATTCCCTTTTCGTCAATTTGTGCTTTCTTTTTGGATTCAATTTCGGACTCAGCCGGAGCAGTACATAAGGGATAAAGAGCGTCAGATGTTTTTCGCGGATTTCCTGCAAAGAATAAGACTGGATTCTGACGGTGGGAATCTGGTAAATGTGTTCGCTTCCGTCCTGGAAAAGGATACGGCAGCGGAGAATTTCCGGGAGATTCCGGTTTTTTTCCGGATAAATCACGGTGGAACGCGGGAAATGCATGACTAGCTCGCCGGAAGTTTGATCTTCTGAGATCATATACCGCATGGCAACATGGAAATCGTATGCGAACATGCGGATGACCATTTCTTTTTCATTACGCATCTGGCACTCAATGTGGAAGCAATCCGCGTCTCCCACGAGCAGTGTGATATCAGTCAGGCGGGAACCAGGCGAAGCGTCAGGCTTTTCCTTGTAAGTGGAATATTCCGTGGAGAGCAGGGTGATGGGAGTTCCCCTCGGATAGTCTTTTCCATAGACCTCTTTGAAAAGAGGAAAAAGCTGTTCTGGCATGGCATCCACAATTGCTTTGAAGATTTCATCCCACAATTTTGTGCTGTCAATGTTCAGGTTTTCAGACATAAACAGTAATTCCTTTCTTTTGTTACAATGGCCAATAAAGTGTCATTTTTGTGAAATATGGCGAAATGCCGGAATTGTCGGATGCCGGAATGGCATCTTTCGAGTTGCTTTCACATAACAAGTATAACAGATAAAACAGAGGATGTAAAACATTTTTTGAACACACCTTTCGCTTGTCTAAATTTCCATCTGCCGCGTCAGCTTCAATCGACGATTAGGTCATAAGGAATCCTCCCGC
>VSNK01000263.1 GCA_009774255.1 Faecalicatena sp. | reverse complement strand
ATATTATAACAACCGAGGCATATAGTGACAATGTAAAAAAGCGACAATCTTATTAAAAAAAATGACATAAAAACAGGGACTGAAAACAGAACCTATGGATTCTAAAACGATAAAAACAAAAATAAATTCCAGCTGTGCCTTTATAGTTTTTTATTGAATTCCCCTGCAGCCATGTGTTACAATGAACAAGGAAAATATCTGATTCACAAAATCATAAGATACTGTGCAAAAATGGAGATGAGACGGTGGCCTTCCAGGCAATGATATTTCAGAACACTTCCTTAGGCACTTAAGAACAATTTCTTGCGCAATATGGCAAAATTTTCGTATTGTGCTTTTCTGGTTTATCCAGGTTAGGAACTGTATGAAAATAACTTTTACATCTTGACTTGTCTCAATGTCTGTCTGTTTTTTCATTTTTCTGCCATTCTGTACGGTTACAGAATAAAGTCGCTTTTTTTCAACTCATTTCCCGGATTTCACCGTTTTTGATTTCACATATTTTTGTATAATTAAAGGATGAAGTATATGAATGCAATTTATGATAAACTGCGCCATGAAAAATGGAGGACAGCCTTCACGAATCTCAGGCTGTCCAGAAAAATGATCCTGGTCTACGGTATTGCCATGGGGGTATCCTGCGTGATTTCCATGATCGCCCTGCAGGTGAGTCTTGGCATCTATGACAGGCAGCTCTATGCCGGGTCGCAGCAGGAGCTGGATTTTTTTACCCAGAAGGTAAATGACAGCCTGGACGACATTGAGCGGCTCAGCTTCGAGACCGCGATGGACAATGAGATCCAGGCCCAGCTGGAGAAGATGGCATCCATGGAGTACCTGTCCGCGGCGTACGGATATGAACGGCAGCGCCTGCGGGAAATGCTCTTCAACCGGATCATTCCCTATGAAGAAATTGAAAATGTAACCTATACGGACCGGAAACAGGTGACCATGCTGGTGGGGGTGGACAGGGGAGAGATCGAAGAGGAAACCTATGGCGGGCTGCTGGAAGCTTTTGCCCGGAAAAAGGGCGGCTATGCATACGTTCCGCCCACCCCGGATTACCCCTATATGCTGTCCGGGCGCGACGTACTGTTGAAAGCAAACGCCAGGCTGGACTACCTGGGCACCCTGATTTTTACGGCGGATATCTCGGACATCATCAAGAGGCAGAGCGACGACCTGGAAGCACCTCACTCCCTCCTGACCGTGTACTGGGAGCAGGGGAAGATCTACGACGAGCTGGGTGAGGAATATGAAAATATAGATAAACAGCTTCCCTCCATGGAGGAATGCCAGGGATACAAGATCATCCGGCATGACGGGGAGCGTTATTTTCTATGCTATCAAAAATCAGAAAAAACAGGGTGGATGTATGTCAATGCATTTCCCTATTCGGAAATATTTGGAAAAACAATGGGAGTGCGGTATCTCACGATCCTGGCGTTTGCGGCCATCTTCCTGCTCATGACGGCGGTGATGAAACGGATCGCGGATATCGTGACCATGCCCCTGGAACAGCTCACAGAGTCCATGAAGATCGTGGAGACAGGGGATTTTTCTAAGGCGAAGGAGGTGCTGGCAGCCGAAAACAGGATGGACGAGGCGGGGCAGCTTTCGGAGGAGTTTCGGTTCATGCTGGGAAAGATCGAGGAGCTGATCCGTGAAAATTATGAAAAGCAGCTTCTGCTGCAGAAGACGAAATACAAGATGCTCCAGGCCCAGATCAATCCCCATTTCCTGTATAATACGCTGAACGCGCTGAACTGGATGGTGAAGGCGGGTCGGAAGGAGGACGCAGGGGAGATGATCATGGAGCTGGGGAAGCTGCTCCGGGCATCCTTCGCGAAGGATCCTTACGCGACGATCCTGCAGGAGGCGGAGATTGTCGAGAGCTACATCACCATCCAGAGCTTCCGGTATGGCAGCAGGATCAGGTTTGACGTGCACAGGGAGGGCAGCCTGGAGAAGTATAAGATCCCCCGCATGATCCTCCAGCCTCTGGTGGAGAACGCCATCAATTACGGGGCGGACCAGATGGCGGAAACCTGTGAGATTCGGGTAAACGTCGCCGAGGAGGAGAAGGGTTTTCTCCTGCAAGTGTCGGACAGCGGGAAGGGGATGACAGCGGAGGAACTGCAGTCGGTCCGGGATTTCACCTTTCAGCCGAAGGGAAATGGAATCGGCCTGAAAAATATCAGGGAGCGCCTGTCGCTGATCTTTGAAGACAGCCAGTTTCTGATAGACAGTGAGCCCGGAACAGGCACGCAGGTTACAATCCGCATCCCGAAGAAAGAGACACTGTAGTTATGTGGATTTAGGAAAGGAAAGCAGAGAGATGACAGGGAAAGAACAGACAGGAAACAGGCAGTCCAATACAGTGGATTTATTTATGTTCATGGGACAGTCCAACATGGCGGGGCGGGGGATCGTAACCCGGGAGCACAGTCAGGGTGTCCCCGCGCTTACGCAAGGCGCAGGGTATGAATACCGGGCGGTATCCGCTCCGGGCAGGCTCTGCCCCATAGAGGAGCCCTTCGGGCGTTTGGAAAACCGCCGGGGAGGAATTGACGACGGGGACATGAAGACCGGCTCCATGGTGACGGCCTTCGTGAATGCCTATTATGAAAAAACGGGGGTTCCCGTTGTGGGTGTTTCGGCCTCAAAGGGCGGGAGCAGGATCGATCAATGGCAGCCGGAGGGAGATTTCCTCAAGGACGCCATAGCCAGGCTGAAGGCGGCTGCCGCGTATCTGGCTGCGGAAAATGATCTGATCAGACACCGGTTTATGCTCTGGTGCCAGGGGGAGTCGGACGGTGACATCGCAAAATCCGGGGAACAGTATTGCAGGGAATTTGAACGCATGCTTGACGCAATGATGAAGGCCGGGATCGAGAAGTGCTTTCTGATCCGGATCGGGCAGTACAACGGCTCCGGAGAACAGGATTACGGCGAGATCAGGGCGGCTCAGGAGCTCCTTGCGCGGACAAATGAGCATGTAGTCCTTGTCTCAGGCCTGTTTGCCGAGATGCGTAAGCGCGGGCTGATGAAGGATGAGTTCCACTATTACCAGGAAGCCTACAATCTGGTGGGTCGGGAAGCAGGGGAGAACACGGGAGAAGCGGTTCAAAACCTGCAGAAGAAGGAGACGTTGTAAATGTATAAGCTGTTGATCGTAGATGACGAAGAAATTGAGAGAATCGGCATGGCGGAATGCATTTCCTGGGAACAGTATGATATTGAACTGACGGGCACTGCGTGGAATGGCGTGGACGCGCTGCGGCAGATGGAGGAAAACCGGCCGGATATTGTGCTGACGGACATCAAAATGCCGGTCATGGACGGGATTGAACTGATCCGGAAGGTCCGGGGATTGTATCCGGAGATTGAATTTATCGTATTATCCGGGTATGGGGAGTACGAATTTACTAGCCAGGCGATGAGCGAGGGCATCCGCTATTATATTCTCAAGCCCTGCGATGAAAAAAAGATCATGGAGGTCATAGAAAAGGTCAAGGATGAGATTGACGAAAAGAGGAGAAGCAAAGAAAAAGCGGAGGATTACCGTACCGCAGTCCGGCGTTTTCTCCCACGTGTAAAGGAGCAGCTGCTGCGGAATCTGCTGCTGCAGCGGGAGCCGATCTCAGAGGGAGACAGCCGGATCATCCGGGAGATCGGAGACGTGACGAGAGGGGTGATCGTGCTGTCTTTGAGAAGCGAGGAGCCGGTGGACTATCTGGAACAGTTTATCATGGGAAATGTGCTGGGGGAACTGCTGGGAGATGGGCGGCTTTTGATGTCCACATTCATCGAGAAGGACGTCCTATTTCTTCTGGACGCAGAGTGCAGGGAAAGAGTAAAGGACGCGGTGGAGCGGACGATCAGGGAGTTCGCCAGAGTAAAGCCCTCAAGCTTCCGGGCGGCGGTCAGTGAGGAGGACGAATTGAAAAATGTGAACCGGCTTTACCGTCAGATCCAGGAGCTGTACCGGATTGGAAGCGTGGAACATAGACACAGCCTGCTCTGCTATGAAATGTTTGAAGAGACGAAGGAGGAAGCGTCCGCCCTGATCGCCTATCAGAAGATAAACCAGACCGATGATTTTGCAGAAATCCTGTTCGAGGTGTATCTGGCCGGCCTGAAAATGAAATTAAAAGATTACGGGCCAGGGCAGATGGAGGAAATGTTTGGATGGGCGCTGCGGGTCCTGTATGGAGAAGCAGCGCGGGAATATTTCGCCGGAGGCGGCGAAACGGAAAGGGACAGAGCGAGCCAAAGCCGAGCGGAACGAAGCGCAGCAGAAGGGTGCCGGACAGATCGGAACATGTCGGATTGGGACGGGGCAGAAGGTCGCCAGACAGAACGCGGAGGGGCGAACCGTGGATGGACATACCTGAGTACGACGGAGGAATCCAGCGAATATGAGGCCCGGATCCGCTGGAAACTTGTGGAAAGGACCGTGGCTGCGATCGTGAAGAACAAGGAGCTTCCTGTCACGAAGGACAAGGAGATGGAGCGGGTCTGCCAGATTCTGACGGCCATGTATGAGCATATCGACAATCCCCATATGAGTATCAAGTACCTGGCGAAAGAGGTGCTGTTCATGAATGAGGATTATTTCGGCAGGCTGTTTGTCAGGAGCCGCAATATGAAATTTTCCGCGTTTGTGCTGGAGCAGAGGATCCGCCTTGCCCAGAAGCTGATGCAGTATGATCCGGATGTACGGATCGCACAGATCGCGGAGCTGGTCGGATATTCCCCGGACGGGCAGTATTTTTCCAAGGCATTCCGGAAGATCATCGGAAAGACACCCTCCGAATACCGGGAAGAATTGAAGCTGGGGGCGGACGAACTTTAAGTGCGGTTCTCCGGCTTATCCAACCGTACAGTCGGATTTTTTGCGACTCAATCTGCGTCAAGCATAAAAGGAAAAGTCGGTTTTTTTCAAATACGTAGTCCTGTTTTTCCATTCCGAAAATGGAAAGACAGGGCTACAATTATATCATCAAGGATGAAGGAACATTCATCCTGTAAATATCCGAGGCAGGCGCGGTTTTCACAGGTGAAACTGTTTTGCAGGTTTTGCGGACGGAGCCGGCCGGGATATGAGAAATATAGAAAAAGGAAAGAAGGAGAAACAGTCATGAAAAAACGAATGAAACGAATCGCAGCCACAATGCTGGCAGCGGCAATGGTCATTTCCCTGGCGGCATGCGGGAATAATTCCGGTTCCGGAGAGTCGGCGGACAGCGGCAGCAGCAATGGAAGCAGCAGCGGAAGCGGCGAGTCCGCGGGGGGAGACGGAACGGTCAATCTGAAGATCACCTGGTGGGGTTCACAGACCAGGCATGATTATACGCAGAAACTTCTGGACGCCTATACGGAGGAGCATCCGGAGGTGACATTTGAGGCGATCCCGGCAGGCTGGGACGGATATTTTGATAAATTGTCCACACAGGCGGCTTCCGGCTCCATGCCTGACATCGTGCAGATGGACTACCTGTACATCTCCACTTACGCAAAGAACAATACGGTGGCGGATCTGCAGACCTTCATCGATGATGGCACCATCGACGTGTCCGGGATCGATGAAAATATCCTCAACAGCGGGAGGATTAATGATAAGATGGCAGGGCTTGTGCTGTCTACCTCCATGCTGACCATCGGGTACAATCCGGATGTACTGTCCCAGGCGAAGGTGGAGGAGATTCCGGCGGAATGGACATGGGACGATTTTGTGGAAATCAACTCCAAGGTGAAGGAAGCAGGGATTGAAGACGGCGCAAGTCTGGATCCTACATCGGATACGAACCTGTTCAATTACTGGGTGCGCCAGCATGGGGAGCAGTTGTTCAGTGACGACGGAAAATCTCTGGGATATAAGGATGACAAGATTATGGCGGATTTCCTGACTATGTGCAAGGATATGATGGACGACAACCTGATGCCTACACCGGACGAGTACGAGCAGATCAGCACCCTGGGCCTGGAAGCGGGGCCGGTGGTCACCGGCGAGGCAGCCATGACCCAGAACTGGAACAATTATGCCACACTGGTATCCGGTTCCAATGAGAATATCAAGCTGGCCGTGCCGCCGACCATCGGGGCGGAAGACCAGAAGGGGCTTTGGCTTAAGCCGGGAATGTTCTTCTCCGTAGCGGAATCTTCAGAGCACCAGAAAGAGGCGGCGGAGTTTATCAACTGGTTTATCAATTCCAAAGAGGCGAATGATATCATCATGGCTGAAAGAGGAACCCCGGTTTCTTCCGAGGTCCGCCAGTACCTGATTGATTCCGGTAACCTGTCGCCGCAGCAGACGGAAATGTTTGAGTATATCGACAACGGCGCTGAGATTGCGGGTGAAACCCCGGCTCCGGATCCAACCGGCATGGCAGAGATCAACAAGGTATTGAAGGACACTGCCAATTCCGTATTCTACGGACAGCAGTCTGCGGAGGAAGCGGCGGCTGACTTCCGGAAGCAGGCGGATGATATCCTGGCACGGAATAACTAAGGAACTGTACAAGTTATTTTGGGAAAGTTCCTAACATAGTAGGGTGGAGGGCAGCAGGGATGCTCCTCCACTTTTCAGAAAAGAGGGATGCGAATTGAAAGGAAAGAGTAAATCAAAAAAAGTATACCGGACCAAGGATAATCTGACAGGATATCTCCTGCTGTCCCCATGGCTGTTTGGCTTTCTGCTGATGTGGCTGGTTCCGGCAGTGATCTCCATGTATTATTCATTTACTAATTTTAACCTGCTGAATGTCCCGGAATTTATCGGAATCTCGAACTATACCAGGATATTTACACAGGACGACACATTCTGGCAGGCGCTGAAGGTGACCTTTATCTATGTACTGCTTCTTGTTCCGCTACGTATGTCATTCGCACTTTTTGTGGCAATGCTGCTGAATAAAAAGCACAAATGTCTGGGGCTTTACAGGACGCTCTACTATGTGCCCTCCATCATCGGCGGCAGCATCGCGGTGTCCATCGTCTGGAAGCAGCTTTTTGGAAATAAGGGCGTGGTCATGTCTCTGCTCTCGCTGTTCGGCATCGAGCAGAAGGTATCGTTTCTCGGAAACCCGAGTACGGCGCTTGTGGTAATCATCATCATGGGCGTGTGGCAGTTCGGCTCTTCCATGCTGATCTTCTTATCTGCGCTGAAGCAGATCCCGTACTCCCTGTATGAATCGGCCATGGTAGACGGCGCGAAACCGTGGAAAATGTTCACCAGGATCACGCTTCCGATGCTGACCCCGACCATTTTCTTCAACCTGATCCTGCAGATCATCAACGGGTTCCGGGTATTTACGGAAAGCTACGTCATCACCGACGGAGGCCCGATGGACAGCACCCTGTCCTACGTACTCTATCTGTACAGAAGGGCGTTTACCTACTTTGACATGGGATACAGCTGCGCGCTGGCATGGGTGCTGGTGCTGATCATTGCCGTATTTACCGTAGTGCTGTTTAAGACACAGAACAATTGGGTTCACTATGAAGCAGGAGGGGATGACTGATTATGGGAATGAAAAAGAAGAAACAGATAAACGCCGTAGTGTTCCATGTGGGGGCGTGCGCGCTGGGATTTTTGATGATCTATCCGCTGCTCTGGCTTGTGGCAAGCTCGCTGAAAAGCAATGATACCATGTTCCAGGACGCCTATTCCCTGATTCCGGAGGTCTGGGACGCGGCGGCAAACTACAAGAGCGGCCTGGAAGGAGTGGGCGGCGTATCCTTTGCCACATTTCTGGGAAATACGGTGTTCGTGACGGTGATCGGCATGATCGGATGTGTGGTGATCTCCCTGTTTGCGGCCTATGCATTTACAAGGATCAAATTCAAGGGCTCCAATTTTTGGTTCGGCTGCGTCATGATGACCATGATGATCCCGCCCCAGGTCATGGTAGTGCCCCAGTACATCATTC
>VSNK01000262.1 GCA_009774255.1 Faecalicatena sp. | reverse complement strand
GAAATATAGAGTGAATTGTTTTCAAAAAATGAAGAAAACTTTTCACTCTCAAGTTACAGCACATCGCCGGAAAAGTTTAAAAATCCAAAGCTTTCCTCATCCTGAAAGCTTTTTTTCAAAGTCTCTTTCATTTCCTCCAGAAATTCCTCCCTCACATCCTTGAAGTCCATGTGCTCGTAAAGCCAGGATTTTCGCGCGCTTCCCATTTCATCGATGCCGGAAAGCATCTCTTCCATGATCTTTCGTGTATTTTCCGCGTCTTTTTCCGCGACCGCCAGTTCCAGTCCGCAGGAAGCCTCATAATATTTTCCCATTTCCAAAAGCCTTGCCAGATCCTTCTGCTTTTCCGTCAGCAAATGCGCTCTCTCCATATCCTGCTCCTGCAAGGCCAGACCGAACAGCCCTTGAAATACCGGCATCAGAATCATATAATCCGCATAAAGGATCTCTTCATACGTCTTATAGGCTTCCTGGATCCTCCCGGTTTTCGTGTAGACCATCGCCTGCTTTCTTTTTCTCTCCGGATTCTGTATGGAAAAATACTGCAGATATTCCTCTGCTTTCTCGCATTGTTCTTTCCTCATATAAAATCCGAACAGCGAATCCGCCGCGTGATTTCGCATTTCCTCATCCCGGCTGTTCAGTACCCGGCCGTAGCATTCCAGTATATACTCGTCGTATTTTTCCGGTTCCTGTACTTCCTTTGTGATACGCTGCACATCCAAAACAACCGCGAACTGCCAGATCAAGTTCTCACAGTTGGGATATATTTCTATCTTCTGCTTCGCCCACTGAAATACCTTCTCGTAGCTTTCCTTTTTCAGCATGGCATCCATTTCATACACCAAATTCATGATTTCCTCTGGTGTAAGCTCCTCATGAAAAGAAAGCAGGGTATCTACCGTGATGCTCAGCAACCTCGCGATCGGAGCCAGGAGCATGATATCCGGAAACGAATTGCCGTTCTCCCACTTATTCACTGCCGGGGCGGTCACCCCAAGGCGGTTCGCCATTTCTTCCTGCGTCAGATTTTTGATTTTCCTGTGTCTGCGTATGACTTCTCCTATTTGCATAATAAATACGCCTCCTTATGATTCATTGTATCTGCTCATTGCCCTCACAGATACGCCCGTAGTCCTCTGCCTGGCAATCAGGAATTGTCTCAAAGCCTTCGATGTACTAACAGAATACCAGATATCACGCACATACACAATTGAGCCGCATTTAATAATTGCTCAAAAAATATAACGGACATTCATATCAGGCTGGAAAGCGTCCCGTGATCGGCCGCGTTTTTCAGACGTACCGCAATCTCCCCGGCCGGCCTGAGCATATATTCCGTCCATTCTTCCTCTACTTTTTCCTGTCCAAATCCCCCGCCGTACGCCCGTAAAAATGCTTTTGCCGCATCCGTCAGCAGCTTCCGTAGCTCCGGCAGTTCCGCCCGGGAAATGATTTCCTGCAGTCTCGCGTACTCTTCTTCCTGAAAGTAGAACTCGGATAATGGTTTTCGAATCAGCATATGAGGCAGAACCGAGGCAAGCACAATTTCACAGATATTTTCCGCAAGCTCCCGCCCGGTATCCTGAGCACCGCTTACCTTTTTTGCATATTGTTCCAGAATTTCCGTCACATATTCTTCCGGAAATTTTTGCAGAAATTTCTGTTCCAGAGAGATACATTGAAGAAACTCATATATTTTATCAATTCCTGTAAGTCCGGATATATCCTTTAAAATGGGGTAGTCCAATGTTACGATCGTATTCTGCGGAGCAAATTTCACATCATACCACCGGAAAAATTCCGGAAGCCCCTTTGTAAATGTCTCGTACAGGCAGCGGTTCCCGCAGGAAACAAATTCCGGCAGGATTGCATGATACAGGTTCAGAGCCTGCTTTGTCTTCTGCTCCACGCAGTTCTTCCCTGTGTGATACGCCTGCCGGGCGGAAGTCTTTTCTTTCGAAACAGGCAAATGACTGCGCGTCTCCCCCACATCTTCCGCGGCAGATACATTTTCCGCGGCTTCCACCAGCTCAGCCTCATGGATACAATACAGCACGGCCTCCATCAGTTGTTGGGCTTTTTCATAAGGGATCGATGTGCTCTCAAAAGATGTATATTCCCCCGCCAGTTTTGCCACAATGGGCACCAGCTCTTCCATTTCAAAATGCATTGGCAATCTCCTTCTCTTTTTTGGTTTACATCAGATCTTTTAATGCTTCCATATATAAGTCATAGTCCCAACGTTTTACTTCCTCGAACCGGGACGCCTCCCCGCGTCCGTCCGAAGCTCTGTACCCTCTGTAGCCGGCACGGATTGCCTGGGCAAAATGTTCGAGACAGGTTCCCTCCAGATAATCCAGATCTCCGAAGCAGATCGTCTCGAATTGCTCCTTCATCAGATGGAGAAGTTCATCATCGGAAATTTCATCCAGCATTTCGTTCTTGTACAGATAAAAAATTTCCTGCAGGCGAATAATCGTTTCCACGTAATTGCTTTGATCAATGAAGTCCGAATCGCAGAATTCTTCAATGATCCTTGAAACGATTCCGCTTCCGAATTCCACCCGTTTTTGGCGGCGCAGCGTACTTCCCCGCTCTTCCACAATCAGCTTTGCATCCTGCTCACTGAGGACAAGCCCGTACTTCTCTGTCATACGGTTCGTTTCCATTACCTTTGCCAATTGATTCTCCTGCTGCATCAGCGCGATCCAGTTCTGTTCCATGGGCAATCCCTCCTGACATCTAATGTAGGTTAAATACGCTCCTGGCTAATGTGTGCCATATAACAACAACCTATGTTTCCGTTCACTCCGCGTCATTCGCAAAACGCATCTTCGATGCTTTTCCGCCGCTTTGCGGCTATTTTTGCTCATAAACCGGCGCTCCCTTCGTCAGCCGCTGTCATGCTAAGCCCCTGTGCCAGCACAAACTTATCATGGCAGCGGCTGACGAGTGAACTGTAACAACAACCTATTGTAGTCTCTCGCTGATGTGATTACCAGTCTTGAATTTTTTGTGATTTTGTGGTATTATAATAATGCGAAAGGGGAGCAGATTTTTACATCTGCCCCCCTTGTTTCTGTTATATCGTGCTATACCGTCCAAAATTCTCCTGCTTGTATTATCTTTCGAATGTGATCGTCACCTTGAACAGATCCCCATCCAGATACAGCTCGAACTTCCCACCCTGCATCTCCGTCAGGCTTTTTGCTATGGACAGCCCCAGCCCGCTACCCTCGGTGCTTCGTGACACATCGCCCCGGATAAACCGCTCCGTCAGCTCATCGGAAGAAAAGTTCAGGGGCTGTTCGGAAACATTTTTCAGGGAGAAACATATTTTTTCCCCTTCCTTCTTGAGGTCCGCATAGACCCGTGTTCCGGGCATTGCGTATTTTGCTGCATTGTTGAAAATATTTTCCAGTACTCTCCACATACGCCTCCCGTCCACATGAATCATTGCCGGTTCTTCCGGAAGAGAGGCGACCACCTTTAGCTGCCTTGCCTCCATCTTCTCCGAAAATTCTCCGATGGTCTGGTTCAGCATTTCTACCAGGTCCACGTCCATGAATTCCAGCGTGATATTGCCGCTGCTCACCTTGGAGGCCTCCACCACATCCTCCGTCAGCGTCTTCAGGCGCTGGGACTTCATTTCCAGGATGTCCAGATATCCCTGGATCTTCGGGTCTTCTATGTTCTCCCGCTTCAGCAGATCCACGTAATTGATGATAGAGGTCAGCGGTGTCTTGATGTCATGGGAAACATTGGTGATCAGGTCGGTCTTCAGCCGCTCGTCACGCATGCTTTTTTCCACCGCTTTCTGGAGCCCGCTGCCAATATTGTTGAGATTCTCAGACATATCCGCATAATCCCCCCCCTGAAATCTTTTGGAGGGTATCTGGTAATTCAGGTTGCCGGAAGCGATCTCCCGAATCCCGTTTTTAATCTGTTCCTTCTCCAGCGCGTTTTTGATCAGGAAGAACGCCGCCACTATATCCGCTGCCGCCATCATGAAGACAGGAATCTCCGGCATCCCGTATGACGCCATGACCGGAATCCACTGGAATATGAGAAATACACCATAGACCGCGATTGTTTTCCAAAACACTCTGCGGTTTCTCCAGAAAGTGCGCATGCAGTCATAGCATGTACGGAACGCCCTCAGGCTCCATCCGAGAATCACTCCCAGGAGACTGTCCTTCCAAAGTGTACGTGCCTTAATCCGGCGGACCAGAGACAGGTAGCCGATCAGGAAGAAAATCGCTGTCAAAACCGCATAAACGGCGATCACACATGCATCCTCCGCCGACATGGCAAACGCGTAATAGTATACTGCTCCATCGTCGTTATAAGTATAGGCCCTCAGAGTGACTCCGTGCCAGGCTTCAAACGCCACTATTGTAATGAACAGCCACGGTACCGTGACCAGAGCTGCCGACAGTTCTGTCTTCCATCGGTCAAATGGATGCAGGTACAGTTCATTTCCCGCATCTGTCTTACGGCCGGCAATGATGGTGAGCCAGATGATTGACATAAAGAACAGGAGCAGGGAGAGAATCGCCGCCTTTGCCGCGGAATCCATATAAGGCATATATTGATTATAATTTTCCGCCGCCTGATAAAAGACATCCTGAATCGGATATCGGGTGTCCACTGCCGCCATGACGGCGTAGTCTTCGCCCAGAAAGCCGGTCTCGCCTACTTGCCTCTGCCAATGCCCCTGCCAATATGCGGGTTCCACATCCATATTGCTCTCGAATGCATCTAATGTCGGTCTTATAAGCACATAGCGTATGTCTCCGTCGCCGGCAAGCGCTTTGATATTTTTTTCTGCATCTTTATAACTTTGGAACGCACTGCGGTTGGTATAGACCTTTTCCTTGGAACCATTGACAAACAGATAGATAAAGTTCGTGTTTCCTTCGTCAAAAAGATAGTTTTCTTCATATCTGCTGATCTGGGCACCGATGTTTCTCAACGCAAAGTTCAGATTACTATATACCTCTGAAAGCTTTCCATTGAGTCCCGGCGTATTGTTCACAACTTCCAGGATATCCTCGGCTCCGTCCGGCGCGTAACGCTCCTGTGCTTCTATCCCGCCGCACACATCTGTCCCATCATAGGTCCAAACATCCGTATACTCGTCCCCGCTTTTTGTGTCTCGCACGAGCAGATCTCTGTCCTCCCGATAGACGTAACCATCCGCCAATTCGTTCAGAAGCCACTCCCGCTCCTCACGGCTGACCTCCAGCGTAAGTTCACCCGCGTTCAGCATTTTTTGAAATTCGTCTCTCCAATAGTAATGGTAGGTTCCGTCCTCCTTCTGGCATACGATGATGCTGCCCGAGTCCGTTTCATACGCCCCGTCATTATTCACATCATATTTTTCCGCCCATTCCGCCAGCACCCCTACCCGGTATGCTATTCCGGAAGTGTTATTTCCTGTAATCCTTTCGTTCCTGACATATTCCATAATATCAACCAGCTTATCAGGGTCATATTTTCCATCTGTTTCCAGCTTTTCTGTCAGTTCCGCTTTATATGCCATTTCTGACAAGGCAGAGAGCATCAGGTTATTGAAGGACTCTGTCTCTTCATACCGGGTTCCACTCGTCCGAAATAACTGTTCCGGCGGGTTCGAATCCAGAAAGCCTGTCAGCAGCACCAGACTGACCGCTGCAATGGCCGGAGTCACGATGGCTGTTATGACCAGTGCGATCTTTGTAAGCGGATGCTTATACCATTTCTTCATCATCTATCATCCTTTCATTTCATGCCTTTCAAGCTTTTCGATCTTATAGCCGACTCCCCACACTACTTTGAGATATCTGGGGTCTTTGGGGTTGATCTCGATCTTTTCCCGGATGTGGCGGATATGTACTGCCACTGTGTTGTCTGCTCCGATCGCTTCTTCATTCCAGATCGACTCATAGATCTGCCCGATGGAAAATACTCTTCCCTGGTTCCGCATCAACAGCTTCAGGATGTTGTACTCGATTGGCGTCAGCTTCACCAATTCTCCGTCCACAGTCACTTCCTTCAGATCATCGTTCATTCGCAGCCCGCCTGTCTCATATATGGTCTCTGACTCTTCCTTCGCCGTGCCTCCCAGCTGGGTATACCGCCTGAGCTGAGATTTTGCTCGGGCCACCAGCTCCAGAGGGTTGAAGGGCTTTGTTACATAGTCATCCGCGCCCACGTTCAGACCGAGAATCTTGTCTACATCTTCGGACTTCGCCGACAGGATGATGATCGGGATACTGTGCTTCTCCCGTATCTTCAATGTAGCGTGGATCCCGTCCAGTCTGGGCATCATCACGTCCAGGATCAGCAGATGGATCTCCTCCGACTCCAGGATCTTCAATGCCTGCATCCCGTCATAGGCTTTCAGAATATGATAGCCTTCCTGTGTCAGATATATTTCGATTGCTTCTACAATTTCCTTGTCATCATCACATACTAATATATTATACATTCCTCATCACCTCCCTTATAGTATACATGATAATTTGCAAAATTTAATAAGGAGGCGGGAAATTTCTTATGAAATTATTAATTTTTTCAATTTGGGGTGTTTTGCACAAATACGGCAGACTTGCTTCAAGCCCTTGTGAACACTGGATTTCATGAACATTCATTACCTCTTAAGACCATACAAAAATATTAACAAACATCAAATACGTTAGTGACAAAATAGCGACAAAAAAGCCGCCCGGAATCAAAGGGATCACCGGGCGGCATTTTCGTTTTCCTCCAGTTCTTGATTTTTCGAAATTTTAATGCTATCATCTGCATATATACATCGGAAGGAGGTATCTTAGTTATGCCAGAACTTGAAAACAAATTAAAAGGGATGAATCCGGCAAATACATATCAGATGTCCTTGTCCGACGCACAGGCAAATGGATATGGCAGCTGTTCAAAGTGCCATTAAAGATTGGAAAATGGCAAAACCTTATCAAGTAAGACAGGTTAGGAATTTTTTGCAGAATTATCAAATTAGATTATAGGAGGCAAACGCATGTATAAGTACGAACGTATTATTTACTGGTCTAACGATGACAATGCTTTTATTGTAGAAGTCCCAGAACTTCCCGGATGTATGGCCGATGGAAAAACCGTTGAGGAGGCAATTGCCAATGCGGAGACCATTATCAAAGAATGGATTGAGGTTACTATTGAACGCGGGCTTGAAGTACCGGAGCCTAAAGGACGGCTAATGTATGCTTAATAGCAAATCACAATAAATGTTACAGCCCAAATTTATGAAAAGGAGTGATATTATGGCACTGCCGCAAAAACAAGTTTACACATCTGAAGATTACTGGAACCTTCCGGAAGGCCAGCGCGCGGAGCTGATCGATGGGAAGCTGTACGCCATGGCGCCACCGAACCGGATTCACCAAGAATTGGTTATGGGGCTTTCCGCAGCAGTCCGACAGCACATCAAAGATCGCAGAGGGGATTGCAAGGTTTATCC
The DNA here is from genome assembly GCA_009774255.1 of Faecalicatena sp. Lineage (GTDB taxonomy): Bacteria > Bacillota > Clostridia > Lachnospirales > Lachnospiraceae > Schaedlerella. The sequence continues at coordinate 554 of VSNK01000262.1, read as the reverse complement.
GTCCCCATTTGCTGTAAATCTCACAGCAAATGATAAGGTATGGGTAGAACCGGATATCTCTGTTATCTGTGATAAGGATAAGCTGTCAGATCGAGGATGCGAGGGCGCTCCAGACTGGATCATTGAAATCGTTTCGCCTAGCAGTACTCGGATGGATTATTTCGTAAAGTTATTCAAATACCGTACCGCCGGTGTTCGGGAATACTGGATTGTTAACCCAATGAAAAAGGCTGTTCAGACTTATGTTTTTGAAGATGAAGAGGACTCGAACCTATTCTCTTTCGATGACAAGATTCCTGTTTACATTTTTGATGGTTTGACTATCAAAATTTCTGATTTATTATAGTGAAAACTGCCCGATGTTCCCCGCATCGGACGGCCTTCAAAGACTGTATTTCCATAAGAATGATACGCTACAATTCCACAAACGTATTATACTGCGCGCCAGATAAATCTGCCGCACAGTATAATGTGATGCGCACAGCCGCATGCGGAATTATGCCGCTTCGCGGCTGCGGCCGGCGCGATACTCACGGCAGATTTCATCGGCCGTG
>VSNK01000261.1 GCA_009774255.1 Faecalicatena sp. | reverse complement strand
GCGGACGGGTAAAGACTCCCAATCATATATTTGAATCCTATTTTTATGAGTATTTTGTATCTATTCATAATATGAAAAATCTTATGATAGCACAATATTCGGATCAATCGATGTATATTACGGACGGCAGGCTGAATATGGAATTGGTTCTGCAGAGATTTTCGGCATTCATGAAGTCGGAATACAGGAATGAGGACAGCGGCTTTATTGAACGGCATGGAAGACTGCTGTTCTTAAGCTTTCTGCGTCCTATCATAAATGGCGCAGGACATTATGCCGTAGAGGCTGAAACGCGGTGCAATACGAGAATGGATCTTTCCGTATTTTATGGTATCCAGGAATTTATAATTGAGATCAAGCTCTGGAGAGGAAAAAAATATGAAGAGAAAGGCTATGAGCAATTAGCCGGATATATGAAAGCACGTGGGATGCAGAAAGGGTATCTTTTGAGCTTTTGTGATAATAAGAAATCACCGCGTGGGAATCGCCTGGTAAACTATAATGGGTGTGAAATATATGAAATAGTGGTTGCATACAGGGATAAGGATTCATAACTGATTGCGGAGACAGGATTTTGATACGGTGGTGATCGTTGATGAGATACAGGAGTCGGCGGAGATTTACAACCGGATCCGGGAATTTACATGGAGCCTGGAGAGTGATTTCATTGTGACAGGCAGTTACCTGGGGCGTATATTGAATAAAGAATTTCGTTATTCGGCGGGAGATATGGTTTCCATAGAAATCCGGACGCTGAGCTTTGAAGAGTTTCTGGATGCGTCAGGAAAGTTGGAGATGTTTTCCGGACTGGATATTTTTGGCGCCGGGGAGGAAGCCGTACGCGCGGCGGTATCACAGACAGGACTTATACGATTCCGGTCTATGCGATTTCAAAATTTAAGTTTTCCTACAACTCCTAACCTGAATACACCAGAAAAGCACGATACGAAAATTTTGCCATTTTGCGCAGGAAATAGTTCCTAAGTGCCTAACCTGATTTGCAGCCATTCTTATTGATATTGGACGGAAAGGAGACGCAACGAGCCGGGCAGCCATGCTTGCCTGGCTGCCCGGCTCGTTGACTGGATGCTTCTAAAACATATCGACCTTATCATATTCATTGCATAAAAGCCGGTATGGTTTCTCATCCTCTTCAATCTCGGGAAATCTTCCCACAGGGTCATAGAAGCGGTTATCATTCTCATCATCGTTGCACATGGAGACCTCACCGATCAACACGAGTCCGCCGGTATCAGGAACGCGAAATTCATGATAGGTGTAAGGATAAATGGTAAGGCTCTGCCCCGGCTTAAGTAGTACGGAAGTCCCCGCGGATACCTGATAGCAGCACCCGTCTATATGAACGGTCACATCCGTATCCAGCAGTTTTCCGTCTTGATCCCCGTTATACAATTTCAGGTACAGGTCATTTCCGCCGCGGTTGATGATATCTTCCATTTTATTCCAGTGATAGTGCATCGCGGCGAACTGGCCTTCATACATCATCAGCAGCTTTTCCGCATAGGGCTTCGGATATTGATCCGGAATCAGGACATTTCCGTTTCGGATGGTAAAGAGAGCAAAGCCAACCTTATCAAAATCACCCAGGCCAAAATCCGTGATATCCCATCCAAGCTTATTGTCTTTGATCTCCTTGCATTCGTCTCCCTTTTGTTTCCAGGTATCGATATTCCATTGAGCAAATTCCGGCACCGCAAAACGATACTCTTCCATAAGATGCTCCATGTCTTTGATGACAGCATTAATTTTTGATCTCTTCACGTCAAAACCTCCATTTAAGAACCATCAAAATACCTTTTGACGCGTTCATCATAATTTTACTTTTATTGTCATAATTTCATATGCATTCAGTTCTGCTTCCACGTCCATGCCATAGATTTCCAATGTCTCCGTTTTCTGTTCCGGCAGATCCGTCCTGCAGGCTGACTGTACTTCCATGTCATGTACTTCCAATGCCTCCGTTTTTTGCTCCAGCAGATCTGTTCTGCAGGCTGAGTGTACTTCTCTGTCAAAGTGAATTTTGGCTTTCTGCGCGCTTCCGGATGTCTCATACAGCCGGAGGATCAATTCTTCCGAATCCTCCGCCGCTTTTACGGACGACAAAAATACATGTTCTGCGGTAATGCCCATATAGGAAGCTTTTGGGGCTGATGTACCGCCGTGCCGATTTCCGGAAACGACATCCATACCATGGTTATATTCCCGGAAGGTATGCAGCAGGTCAAGATTGGAGATTTTTTCTTCTATAAAACGGACGCAGAATTCTTCCTCGCAGATGCCGTTTTCCGGATAGATATCCGGATCATAGGAGGAGCGGAGCAATGCAAGGGCGATACTGCTGTCTTCAAGCCGGTAACCGTAAGTATTTTTGCTGGAAACGGCAATGCCGCTTTTTCTCCCTTCTTCAAACGCCGCGGCAAATGAAAGCGCCGGGGTATCTGTCCCTGTCTCTCCGCGCTCGATCACACCGAAGGGAACGTCCTGTAAATACAGCGGTTCTTTGTAGGGAACCGGCATCAAAAACTGCAGTCTTGGGACACCTTTTTCTTCCGTGCCGATCTCATGCCAGTCGCAGCGCACCTTATAGTTCAGGTTACGGCTGCCTGCATCCAGGTAAATCTGCGCTTCCAAAGAGGAAGCGTGAAATTTTACCATAAAAGAAAGACTGCTTCTCAATGAACCGTGTTCCATCCTGATTTCCAGATTTTCATTGAGATTCTCAATCGTTTTAAATCTTCCGACCAGCCAGGATGACATTTCGGAACGCCACTCGGAGATCGCTTTATGGTTTGCCTCCAGAATATACTGGAATACACCGCATTTTCTCTGCTTATCAATGTATTCTTTTCCGGTCTTTTTATCTACGGCCGAAACAATAGACGCGTCATATGGATTGAATTCCACCCGCAGCAATTCATTTTCAAGCAGTAGAATTTCACGGTCCTGATGCCTTCTTTCCCAATGGAACGCAATCGGAAGCTCTGACAAGGCTCCTTCCGTCAATTTGACCGTAGTGTACCCGAAGGCCGGAACCGTCGGCATGATCAGCAGCCTGGTATAATTATGATACCAATAATTATTGTAGCCTTTTTCCAGAATCTGATATGCTACTTTTTCCCCGTCCGCGTCTGTGATCTCAATCCGGTCCGGATCCCCGTACCATTCCCACAGCAGCATTTCCACGGTCTCTGTCCTTGTACGGGAGGTGGGATTAAATATATGGAAAATACGTGTGTTGCCGGAACCACGTTCCACCTGTCCGGAGCCGACGCCAGCGCCGTAGGCCCTTGCAAAATCCGGTTCGTTTTTGCTGATTTCATCTTCCTTTACAATCAGTTCCGTATTGATACTGTCAGCGATCGCTCCATAGGTATCATATAAGATACTTTCTGAAGAAGCCTTTACTTCCTGGTAAAGCCCTGTCGCATATTCCCTCGTAGCTCTTACGCCGGAGCCTGTTACAATATCATGGAACTGGTTCAGCAGTACTTTCCGCCAGGAATTCTCCATCTGCTGATGCGGATATGGTTTTTGCGGCATATTGGCAAGCGCGCGGAAGGCTTCTGTCTTATAGAGCAGACGTTCCGAACAGCGATTGCCGTTTTTATTCCGGCTCTGTGATGTAAAGCATCCGTCAAAAATGCAGTTGATCTCTCCTGTATAGACGGGAAGCTTCTCACGGTCAGGCTCCACCGCATGGAAGAAATCATGGTAGCCGGATAACCGGAAGGTCGGATAGACCGGCCATTGATTCATATCCAGCAGGCGCTCCACATCTCTTCTTGTCGGGCCGCCGCCATGGTCGCCTACACCATATACATGGAGCGTCTTCTTCACTCCGGTCAGTTCCGATGTGGAAAAAGCATGGAAAGCGATATCCGGCTTCACGTCAACCAGATAGAAGTTGCGCTCCCTGTTGACCAATATCTCCGCCCCGGAAGGCGCACGCCATACATAGAGCTGATATTCGCAGTCGTTCATCCCGCGGCAATGATAATAGTATTTGATATTTGCCTGATGCAAGATTTCCGGGACATTGACATGATGCCCAAAGGTATCCGGTTCAAAATCCAGATCCAGAGAATCTGCCGGAATATCCAAAAGTCCGGAAAGATATCGTTTTGCGTAAAGGATCTGTCTTACGGCACTTTCACTGTCCGGCATATTCTTATCCGCTTCCACCCAGGTAGAGGCGGACACCTCCCAGCGCTTTTCATGGACCTTCTCTTTCACTTTCTCCAGCAGCTCCGGAGCATAATCCTCCAGGATCTTGTAAACGGATGCCTGAGACTGAGAGAATTTAAATTCCGGATATTCCTCCATGATTTTCAGTATGGATCGGGTGGTGTCGATTACGATTTTTACCGTTTCATCCCATGGCCACTGCCAGTTCATGTCGATATGGGCATGAGCCGCGCAGTAAAGCTCATATGTTTTTGCCTCTTCTGAAAGGGGCATCAGCATCGCCTCGGCTTTTTCCATGATTTCCTGTGTGATCATTCCGTCCTTTTCACATGCCGCCGCGATATAGCTTTCTGCTTCTTTGATCAGCGCGTCATATTTACCGCCGTTTTTCTGAGAAAGCAGCATGGCAAATTTCATTTCGGAAACCAGACGCCTTTGAAAATAAAGCTTTCTTTCGCTGCGGTCGATATCCATCAATTTTTCTAACATCATTTTGTCCTCCTTTTCTTCTTACTATTTATTTATCCCTTTACGGCTCCTGACGTCAACGCCGACACGATATACTTCTGCAGGCAGAGGAAGAGCACAACCGTCGGAAGGATCGTCAATATGCTGGCTGCCGCCAGATAGTGGGTCGTAATCTGATTTAATTTGGATTGCAGGTTTACGAGCAGGCACGCCAGCGGCATCTTGCTCGGCGTATCCATCAGGATGTACGGTACGATAAACTGGGACCAGCTGCTGATGAATACAAGAAGGACTCCGGAAAAGAGCCCCGGTATGATTGTGGGCAGCAATATTTTCGTTACAACCTGCAGACGGCTGCATCCGTCAATACACGCGGCCTCATCCAGTTCCTTCGGTATAGTGTCAAAAAAGCTTTTCAGGAACCATACCTGGAACGGGGCGGAGATTGCGATATAAACAACAATCAACCCTGTGGTCGTATTGAGAAGCACGATATCCGCAAAATATCTGTACAGCGGAATTACGATTACCAGCGGGGAAATCATCTGGAACATCAGGATCAAAAACTGTAAAAAGCGGCTGCCCTTGAATCGAAATCTGGAAAAAGCATAGGCCGCAGGCACCGCGATCAGCATGGTCCCTGCAATCGTAGCCGCCGTGATGATAACGGAATTGGCGACTCCACGCAATATATGGACCTGTTCCACCAGATAGGTATAATTTTCGATCTGGATCGATTCGGGCAGCAAGGCCGGCGGGACCTTATATAGCTCCGGAACTGTCTTAAATGACAGGGAAAGTGTCCACAATATGGGGAACAGGAAGAAAATGATCACCAGAGCGAACACCAGATACAGCAATCCTTTTGTAATCCTTCTTTTTGCTTTGTTTTCTGTCATGCTTCATCCCCCCTGTTCAGAATAAAATAACCGATACTAAATGCGACATTGATCATAAGCAGTATCACCGCAACCGCACATCCCTTGCCCAGATCCAATTGCTGAAAGATGTTTCTGTAAACGCTGAGGACCAAAACCTCCGTAGACCGTCCCGGCCCGCCTCCTGTCAGCGGCATGATCATGTCAAACGTATTAAAGGTATTGATAATGTTCAAAAGGACATTGATCATGATCACGGATTTCATGCCGGGAATGGTAATATGGATCAGCTTTTTTATGGAAGTCGCCCCGTCAATACTTGCCGCTTCCAAAAGCTGCTTATCCACCGTCTTCACCCCTGCATACAGCAAAATCATGCTCTGCGCGGTGCCTCGCCAGACATTGGCGATGGAGGTGGATAACAGAGCGACGGACGGATCGGACAAAAAAGAAATCTGATTGATTCCCATAATCGATAAAAGATAATTGATAATACCCGAGCCTGTCTCTGCATACATGATTTTCCATATAATACCGATCGCCACACCCGGGATTGCCCATGATATCAGGGAAATCGTCCTGGTGAGCAGCGTCCCTCTCATATGCCTGCTCTCGGCCGCGTCCACCGCCAATGCGATGATAAAGCCCAGCAGGAACTGAAAGACCACGCTGAAACCGACAAAGAAAAATGTGACAAACATAACCTCGCCAAAGGCATCATCCTGAAATACCTTGAGATAAGACTCCAGGGTGAATCCGTTTCCGTTCGGATTGGTCATGGTCGCGCTCGTAAAGCTTGTTTTAATCACATCCACCAGCGGAATCAAATAGAATATACATAATACCAGGAAGAGCGGCGCAAGCCAAAGTATGGGACTTTGGCTTGCTTTTCTGAAAAATTTTTTCTGTGGCTTCGTAGTTATCATACTTTCATTTTGCATATTTTCACCTTACCTGTTTACCTGTGAAGTATCTTCGCAGATGTATCACTGTTCCTTCGCGTATTCCGCATCTACAGCCTGCGCCATGGTTTTCAGAGCATCCTCCGGACTCTTGCTTCCGTTGATTACATCTGCGATGGCCACCTGGAACTCATTGGATAAAAATGTGTAGAGCGGTTTCGGCGGGCGGATATGTCCGTTTTGGAAAACATCTTTAAACGCCATCGCGTTCGGATCGTCCTTAAACCGGTCGGACAATTCATAGCTTGTCTCGCGGCATGGCAGATTTCCGCTGGCCGTTGTGTATCCGACATTTCCTTCGTCGCTGATGTACATATCAATAATGAACTGCGCAGCCAGCTTCCGCTTTGTCTCATCCTGGGTGAAGATTCCATAGGTCCATCCTCCGCAGCATGTGGACGGATCATAGCCATCCATACATGGAATATCTGTGATTCCGTACATTTCATTGAAGGTATCTTCTCCGATTACGGCTCCGATCTGCGTAGCCAGCCAGCTTCCTCCTACAAACATTGCCACGTTGCCGCTCGCGATATCTTCGATCATATCTCCGTCTGTCATGAAAGAAGTCACACGCTGAGGCGTAATCCCGGTATCGATTGTCTTTTTCAGGAAGTTGAAGGTTTCCAGCATTGCCTTCTGGTTGTCACCTTCGTTAAAGATCGGTTTTCCGTCGTCATCTAATAATTCGCCTCCCTGCGACCAGAACCATGGCAGGATATCACAGGAGGTTGTTTCATTTTTCCCTGCCGGGTACAGGAATGAGTAACCGTCTCCCTTTAAAGCTTCCATCGTATCAAAGAGCTCTGTCCAGTTCGTGGGCGGTGTATCTACCAGATCCTTTCTATAATAGAGGGCGCGGACATCCGTGTCATACCACATTGCCAAAATATCGTCCTCTGGTTTCATGATCTCCTGCGCGAACTCGAACCAACTGTCCAGAGGAATGTTGTTCTCTTCCAGCACATCGCCCACCGGCTGTAAATACTCATAGTACTGGGGCAGATAAAAGCTGTCGATGACTGCCACGTCCGGGGCTGTTCCCGTGGCCGCCTGTGTCAGGAGCTTTGCCATGGCGTCATTATACTGGGAGCCGGCCGATGTAATCTGGATCTTTACTTCAGGATGCTTTTTTACAAATTCGATTGCTTTTTCTTTCTGATAATCTGCCACCGGCTGGTTTGTCGTATCGAATCCTTCCTGTACCAGCCAGGTGATCTCGATTTCGGCGTCGTCGTATCCCACACTGTCTGTTGTAAGCGTCGGTTCACCCTTTCCGCCTTCTTCGCTGCCGGCAGAACCACTGTCGGAACCGCTGCCAGCCGAACCTGTGTCCGCCTGGCCCGAGCCGCCGGAAGAATCTGATCCGCCCCCGCATCCTGCGGTCATGGAGGCAACCATCATTGCTGCAAGGAACATACTTAAGAATCTTTTTTTCATACTCAATTTCCTCCTTTAATTTTTTTGAATAGTTTTACCATTTGTGCCTTGTTTTATTTATTAAACTCTATTTACAAATAAAAGTCAATAAATTTTACAAAATAAAATACTTTTCTCCATATTTC
>VSNK01000260.1 GCA_009774255.1 Faecalicatena sp. | reverse complement strand
ATGTAACATATGAAACTGGACATTAATATATTTCTGATAGATCCGCCGCCCCATTCCCACAGTAAATTTACACTATCTTCCAGGGATAACAGGTTGATTTTATTGATAGGAGCAGATATACTGTAAATATGCATTTGGCGAAAGTAACAGCAGACAGGAAAAATAGCTGCATGAGCATAAGGTTTTAGATGAAGGAGCTAAGGATGGGAATGGGAGAAACGGGATTTATAGAAGGAAAAGTATCCGTTGTTACTCCGGTATTTAATGGAGAATTTCAAATATCCCGGATGCTGGATTCCATACTGAACCAGACCTATCCGAATATAGAACTGATTCTGGTTGATGACGGCTCTGCGGATGAGACAATCCGGATAGCAGAAGAATACCGGAAAAAATTTGCCATAAGAGATTATGGTTATCGAATTGTGCAAGCCAGTCATAAAAGTGCTTCCGCGGCAATCAATCAGGGACTTCCCTTTGTGACAGGGGAATATCTGATCTGGCCGGACAGTGATGACGTATTAGAACCGGAATCCGTGGAAAGAAGAGTCGAATTTCTCAAGCAGCATCCGCAGTATCAGTGTGTCAGATCGCTATCGTATTATTTTGATTCCCGGACAGAGGAGCCTCGGAAGGCGGATGAGCAGACCGGCGATCTGGAAAAGGAAGATTTGTTTTGGGATATCCTGGAATCGAAAACTTTTGTCTGCTGCGGCTGTTATATGGTAAAATCAGACCGTTTTTTTGAAATCTATCCGGATCGCCATATACCGGAATATCCTGTAGGCCAAAACTTCCAGATGCTGCTGCCGTATATGTTTCGGTATCCATGTCCGACAATCCGTGAACGGCTGTATGGTGTCTGTGTCAGAGAGGGGAGTCATTCCAGAAGAGTGCTGACACAGACGGAGGAGGAACAGAAGTACCTGGACTATGAAAAACTGGTGGATGAGATTGCGGATATATGCGGGATTCGCGGCAAAGAATCCCGAAGACGCATAGAATGCTGGAAAGCAAGACGCCGATACCAGATTTCAATAAAATATGGACGTACAAGGCAGGCATTACGGGCTTTATGCAGATTATTCAGATGCCGGGGATTGACGAAAGGAATGCTGACAGAAATATTCTGGGGGATAAGGAATCGGCTTTTACGAGGATTTGCTTTTTGGTAAATGGGTTGCACAAAAACAATGGAAGAGATTCTTGAACTTGTCCATGATACGAAGTAATACTTTTTGAGTGGTGCCGGAAAAGAATCAATGGATGAAGAGGAACAACAGATGAGATTGTTTTTGAAAAAAGCGGACTGCTGCGGCTGCGGGGCATGTGTGGATATCTGCCAGGCCCATGCAATTCGCATGCTTCAGGATAAAGAAGGCTTTTACTACCCACATGTTGACGGTTCCCTATGTGTACGCTGCGGAAAATGTGAAAAAGTCTGTCCGATAAAAAATCAGTCTCAACAAAACTGTGCCAACCAATATCTTGGGGCGCAGGCGAAGAGTGAAACGGTCAGATATTCCGGTTCTTCCGGCGGCATATTTCCAATCCTGGCGAAATATGTCATAAGTCGTAACGGTGTGGTTTATGGCGCAGGTTATAACAGCCATACGGATTCTTACGGAATGGGAGCGATACAGCAGGAAACCGGCCAGGATCTTTACGGAATGGAAGCAATACAGCAGGAAACCGGCCAGGATTCTTGCGGAATGGAAGTGATACACCAGGAAGCCGGTCATTTGGAACAACTGGAAAGGATTAAAAAGACAAAGTATGTCCAGAGCAGCATGCAGGGGGTATTCCTCAGTGTGAAGCAACGGCTGAAGGAGGACCGCTGGGTCTTATTTTGCGGTACGCCTTGTCAGGCTCAGGCACTCAGGCTTTTTCTGGGGCAGAAGTATGATAAACTGATTCTTGCGGATCTGGTTTGCTATGGGGTTCCGTCGCCGGGAATATGGGGGGATTATGTAAAATATCTGGAAAGCAGACATCATGGGAAAATGACGGATTTTTCATTTCGGGATAAGAGAGCGCGGGATCATGGGCATACGTGTGCATATGTGATCAACGGTGTGGAATATGCGGGCTCTCTTTATCAGGACAGATTCTGCAGAATGTATTTTACGGATTATACACTGCGTCCCTCCTGTTATAGCTGTAAATTCTGTACGGTGGACCGGGACAGTGACCTTACGCTGGGAGATTTTTGGGGGATTGAGAAAGTCAGGCCGGATGTAGACGACGGTATGGGAACGTCAATGCTTATTCTGCATACGGATAAGGCAAGAGAAATATGGAATCAGGTACAGAAAGCCGCGAACTGGTTTGAATGCGGAAAGGAAGATCTCATGCAGCCGAGGCTTCGCGAGCCTGTCGGCATGCCGGGCGGAAGAGCCTGGTTCATGATGCTGTACAAGCTTCTGCCGTTTCCTCTGTTTATCAGGCTGATGGATTGCAGGAAAGGATTATGGAAAAGAGTTGGGATGAGATTATGGAAGGGATTATGGAAAAAACAGGGATGAGATTATGGAAGGGATTATGGAAAAAACAGGGATGAGATCACAGAAGAGAGCATGGAAATGAGCAGGGGTGAGATCACAGAAGAGAGCATGGAAATGAGCAAAGGTAAGATTTACGAAAGGGAGTATGGAAAAGAAAGGGGGCTTTGAATGCGGAAGTTGATAAGCAGAATGCTTAACCGGAAAAGTGATTCCTGTTTTCAAAAGGCAGATTTGACAGAATCTACGGAAGAGCGATCCAATCCTGCCAGAGGCTGGTATCAGATCCACACATTTTTGGCAGAAAAGGAGCCTGATTTTGAGGAACTGCGCTGGTGTCTGCATCCGAAAGACACACTGGTGTTTGCATTGATCGATATCGGATATTTTCGAGACAGGGATCTGGATCAGGAGGTTCTGGAACGAATCTGCCGTATTCTTGCCTTCTTTTCGGAAAGAGCTTATGACTGTATTGTAAGGATTGTTTATGATCATGAAGGAAAAGCACTTATACGAGAGCCTTTCCATTTTTCACAGGTCAAATCGCATCTCGAACAGGTGGGAAAGATCGTGAATCAGTTTGGAAATCACATTTTTATTTTTCAGGGAATGCTGGTGGGCAATTGGGGAGAAATGCATTCGTCCAGGTTTCTGGAGGAAGGGGAAATGCTGCAGATGACGGAAATCCTGCGCCGCTGCAAGGGAGGGCAGACGTATCTGTCGGTCAGGCGTCCCGTATACTGGCGGATCTTGCATAAGAAGCAGAAGGGAAAACATTCGGTTCGCGCCGAGGATATGGGAATTTTTGACGACGGAATTCTGGCTTCGGAAAGCCATCTGGGAACCTTTGGCACGGAAAGCAGAAAGCTCGCCGGATGGGACAAACCCTGGAGGAGAGAAGACGAACTTTCTTTCGAGACAGAAATCGGCAGATACGCGCCGAATGGAGGGGAAGCCGTATATAGCCAGATATATCTTCAAGAACTGACGCCTGAGAGGGTGTTGGAAACTCTTCGAAAAATGCAGATTACATATTTGAACAGAGATCATGATACAAGAATACTGGATGTATGGAGAAAATGGAAGTATTCGGGAACGGGCGTATGGGAGGGGAAAAGTGTATTTGATTATGTAAGCGCGCATATGGGCTATCGTTTTTTTGTCAGGAATGTTTTCGTTACGCCGAAAAAAGAGAGACACACGTATTTGGTGGAGATAGAAATTGAAAATATCGGTTTTGCGGGATTCTATCAGGAAGCGGGATTCTATCTGGAATTTACAGATGTTGAAGGGATGAACTCTTCAAAGACAGCGGACGGTTGTGTGAAAGGATGGAACAGCAAGGAATGCAGGACGCCGGCCTGTACGATAGAAGCTGGGGATGGCGGGCTGTTCCTGGCGGCCAGGCGGAAGAAGGATGGGGCGGTGATTTATTTTGGAAATGGATCGGATGCTCAGGGAAGGGTCTTATTGGGTTATCTGCAATCGGAACAGTAAGAAACTACGGGAAAAATAAGGAATTGCAGGACTACTTCTTAGGCACTTAATAGCCAAATGTTGCGCAAAATGGCAAAATTTTCGTCTCGTGCTTTTCCGGTTTATCCGGGTTAGGAACTGTCATGACAGATCCTTATCTCAACAGGCGGCAGGCTTATAGAAAAAAACTATAATGCGGCCGCCCTTATTTTATTTTGCAATTAGACGTAAAAGGAAATAGAAGATATACTTAGATTTAGATGAAACAAGGCAGGAACGGATCATGAGAAAGAAAAAATTGCAGCTGGTGGTGACATTTCATACTACGGCGGACGCAATGGCGATGGAGCAGGCCTGCAGGGAACGGAATGCGCAGGGCAGGCTGATCCCGGTTCCGCGGGCGATTTCGGCGGGCTGCGGGCTTGCCTGGTGTGCGGAGCCAGAGTGCCGGGAGGCATTGAGAGAAGTAATGCAAAGTGTGGGAATTCATGAGGAGGATATGCATGAATGCATGGTCTGAGGGAAAATGCTCCGGTTACAGTTCACGGCCTAACCGGCCGCAAACTGTAACGCATCCAGCCCATTGAAAAGTCGCCTTCGGCGGTCCTAAGCGCCTGTGACGCTTGTTTAGGACGGACCGAAACGGAGTGTAGACGGGTTGGATGCCTGAAACCGCAGCTTTATCGGTCGGATGCCTTACAGCGGGGTGCAAGGCACCGTGAATAGTAACCTTCTCCGGACGGAATTGCAGCCGTACAGTTTGAAAATATGGAAAATATTGAAAGGAAAGGATTATGATTTATTTGGATAATGCGGCGACCACGGTGCAAAAGCCCCGGCAGGTGGCGGAGGCAGTGGCGGAAGCGATCTGCTCTCTGGGAAATGCAGGCCGGGGAGTGCATGAGGCAACTTTAGGCGCGTCGCGGGTGATTTTTGATACGAGGAAGAGGCTGGCGGATTTTTTCCATGCGGAAAATCCAAAACAGATCGTATTTACCATGAATTCCACGGAGAGCCTGAATATTGCGGTCAAAGGGATTCTGCAGAGCGGCGATCATGTGATCACGACGGAACTGGAGCATAATTCGGTGCTTCGCCCTCTGTATGAAATGGAAAAAAAAGGAGTGAAGCTGACCATCATCAAAAGCGATGAGAAGGGCCGCATTGAGGTGCAGGATTTTGAACGCGAGATGCGGGAAAATACAAGGATGATCGTCTGTACCCATGGCTCCAATCTGACGGGAAACATAGTCGATATTGCAAAAATCGGCGGCATTGCCCGGCGGCATCAGGTGCTGTTCTGTGTGGACGCTTCCCAGACGGCAGGCGTATTTCCCATTGATGTACAGGTAATGGGGATTGACCTTCTTTGTTTTACCGGACATAAAAGTCTGTTAGGACCGCAGGGAACCGGAGGATTGTACGTACGGGAAGGAGTAGCGGTCCGCCCCTTGAAGAGCGGAGGCAGCGGTGTTCAGACATATAGAAGAGAGCATCCGTCGGATATGCCCACGGCTCTGGAGGCGGGAACCTTAAACGGGCATGGAATCGCCGGGCTGAACGCGGCGGTGGCTTATATACAGGAAACGGGAATGGACGTAATACGAAAGCGCGAGCAGGAGCTGATGAAGCGATTTTATGACGGCGTGAAGGAGATTCCGGGCGTGAAGATTTATGGGGATTTTACAACCGATGACCGGTGTCCGATCGTTGCCTTGAATCTGGGCGATTATGATTCTTCGGAGGTCAGTGATGAATTATTTATGACCTATGGAATCGCTACCCGCCCCGGGGCGCATTGTGCGCCGCTGATGCACAAAGCGTTGGGCACGGTGGAACAGGGGGCGGTGCGTTTCAGCTTTTCTCATTATAATATGGAAGAAGAAATTGATGCCGCGGTGGAGGCGCTGCGCGGGCTGGCCTGAAATATCGGCAGAACGGGTCTGCGTACAGTTCTTACTATAATTACGGCGGCGTAATAAGTATTTTGCTAAAATGAAATGAGTTATAAAGAATGGAGGATAAAAATGGAAAAAAAGATTGTTGACGCAAGAGGTCTGGCATGTCCTCTTCCGGTGGTGAATGCAAAGAAGGCAGTGGGAGAATTTCAGGAGGACGGTGTCCTGACGGTTCTGGTGGATAATGAAATCGCAGTTCAGAACCTGCAGAAATTCGCGGTACAGAAAGGTCTTGAGGCAGCCGGGGAGAAGAAGGGGGAAAAGGAGTATGAGGTGACCATACAGGTTGCCGTAAATGCGGCGGCAGCTCCGAAAGTCCAGGAAGAGGCGGAAGAAGAGGAGATCAGCTGCAGCCCGGATTCCAGAAGGAAAGGGCTTGTGGCAGTTCTTTCCGGGAATGTAATGGGAACCGGGGAGGAAAAGCTGGGAAAAGCATTGATGAAGGCATTTGTGTTTGCACTGACAAAGCAGGACGTGCTGCCGGAGACAATCCTGTGCTATAACTCAGGGGCATATCTGACCTGTGAAGGTTCGGAATCTCTGGAAGACTTTAAAGCACTGGAGGCGGAAGGCGTCAATATCATGACCTGCGGAACCTGTCTTGATTTTTATGGAATGAAAGAGAAACTGGCAGTGGGAACGGTAACCAATATGTACGATATTGTAGAGACGATGGAAAACGCGAAATCAATAATACGGCCATAAAAACAGAAATGATGAAAATTCGGAATGAATAGTACGGACAAAAAACAGAGATGATGAAAATTCGGAATGAATAATACGGACAAAAAACAGAGACGCTGGAAAATGTGAAACGAATAATACGGCCATAAAACAGGAGAAGATGTGGTAAATGATTGATGCCGGGAGAAATGATGAAAAATATTATGACGTTGGAATTGATATTGGCTCTACCTGCGCAAAGCTGGCGGTTCTGAATGAGGATCGAAAGCTGATCTTAAAATTTGTACAGCCTACGGGATGGAGCAGTGTGGATACAGCAGAGGCTATCCGGAAGAAACTGCTGGAGGAGGGGATTGACGTGGGACAATGTTCCTGCGTGGCTACCGGGTACGGAAGAATCTCTGTCCCCTATGCAGATAAAATGATCACCGAGATTACCTGCCATGCCCGCGGGGCAATGTGGATTCATCATGCGGATGAACTGGTGGTCATTGACATCGGCGGTCAGGATACAAAGATTATCCATGTAGAAGACGGCAGAGTCAAGGATTTTGTGATGAATGACAAATGCTCGGCGGGAACAGGGCGTTTCTTGGAGGTCATGGCAAATACGATGGCACTGCGGCCGGATGAGCTTTGTGAGCTGGCGCGCCAGGGGGGCGGGACGGCGATCAGCTCCATGTGCACGGTTTTTGCGGAGTCTGAGGTCATCAGCCTGATCGGACGTGGAGAAAAGAAAGAAAATATTGCTTTTGCAGTGGTGGAGTCAATTGTAAATAAAGTGGTATCCCAGACAAGCAGGTTAAATGTGCGAAAGGAGGCGGTCTGCCTGACAGGGGGGCTGTGCGAGTGTGCGTATCTGCTGGAGACTCTATCGGAAAAGCTGAACTGTGAAGTACAGGCAGCTCCCGACGGCAGATTTGCCGGTGCCATCGGAGCAGCGTTGAGCGCGGCTGACAGCAGGGCAGCCGGATAGTGTATGTATGTAACTACTCGCAAGACGGTATCTGAATATTGGGTGTTCTGTCATGACCCCAAATCAGAACCGCCTGGAGCTGGCAGGACGGCTGATTGATGAGTACAAGGTAGACGGAGTAATCGAGATGACACTCCAGGCCTGCCATACCTATAATCTGGAAACACTGGGCATACGCAGGTTTGTGACACAGGAAAAGAAGATTCCTTATATCAATGTGGAAACAGATTATTCCCAGCAGGATATAGGACAGCTGAATACAAGAGTGGCGGCATTTATAGAAATGCTTTAACTATTTGAAAAAAATGTAAAAAAAGTATTGACAATCCGAGATAGACATGGTAATATATGCAAGCTGACTCGTTAGAGAAAGCTGATTAAGAAAGAAGTTGGAAAAAAATGCAAAAATTGAAAAAAACTTCTTGACAAACGAAAAACGATGTGCTAAAGTAAATAAGCTGTCGCATGACAGAGAAAAAACAAGAAAAAGAACCTTGATAACTGAATAATAGACAACAACGAATCCTTGAAAATTTCTTAAAG
>VSNK01000026.1:9284-33433 GCA_009774255.1 Faecalicatena sp. | reverse complement strand
CTAGGGGTTACGGGTTCCGGCAAGACATTTACGATGGCGAATGTCATTCAGGAATTGCAGAAGCCGACGCTGGTCATTGCCCACAACAAGACGCTTGCAGCGCAGCTCTACGGAGAATTCAAGGAGATGTTCCCTGAGAATGCGGTGGAGTATTTTGTGTCCTACTACGATTACTACCAACCCGAAGCCTACGTCCCATCCTCAGACACCTACATCGCCAAGGATTCCGCCATCAACGACGAGATCGACAAACTCCGCCTTTCCGCCACCATGGCTCTTGCCGAGCGGCGTGATGTGGTTATCGTTGCCAGTGTATCCTGTATCTACGGCCTGGGCAGCCCCGTAGACTACCAGAATATGGTGATCTCCCTGCGTCCCGGCATGACAAAGGAGCGGGACGAGCTGATGGCGAAGCTGATCGAGATTCAGTACGACCGCAACGACATGGACTTCCACCGTGGGACCTTCCGGGTCCGTGGGGATGTCCTGGAGGTGATTCCGGCTTATGAGAGCGATACGGCAGTCCGGATAGAATTCTTCGGGGATGAGATCGAACGGATTACGGAGATCGATATACTGACCGGAGAGATCAAGGACGAGTTGAGGCACGTAGCCATTTTCCCGGCATCACATTATGTGGTAGATAAGGAAAATATCAAGCGCGCGGTACAGGATATTGAAAAAGAATTGGAAGAACGGGTGAAGGAATTCAAGAGGCAGGACAAGCTCCTGGAGGCGCAGCGGATCGCTGAGCGAACCAACTTTGACATTGAGATGCTAAAAGAAACTGGTGTCTGCTCCGGGATCGAGAACTACTCCCGGCATCTGGCAGGGCTGGCTCCGGGACAGGCGCCTTACACGTTGATCGATTATTTTCCGGACGATTTTATCATTATGATTGATGAATCACACAAGACAATCCCGCAGATCGGCGGGATGTACAATGGGGATCAGTCCAGGAAAACAACGCTGGTAGACTACGGATTCCGGCTGCCATCGGCAAAGGATAACCGACCCTTGAATTTTGAAGAGTTTGAAAGTAAGATAAATCAGGTACTGTTTGTATCGGCAACACCGGGAGTCTATGAAGAGGAGCATGAGCTTCTTCGGGCAGAGCAGGTCCTCCGTCCTACAGGTCTTCTCGATCCGGAGGTGGAGGTACGCCCGGTAGAAGGGCAGATCGATGACCTGATCAGTGAAGTGAATAAAGAAGTGGCAAAGAAGAATAAGATCCTTGTGACAACGCTGACCAAGCGGATGGCAGAAGATCTGACGGATTACATGCGTGAGGTAGGAATCCGGGTGAAATATCTGCATTCCGATGTGGATACCCTGGAGCGGACGGAGATTATCCGGGATATGCGTCTGGATGTCTTTGACGTTCTGGTAGGGATCAATCTTTTACGAGAAGGACTGGACATTCCGGAGATTACGCTGGTTGTCATCCTGGATGCGGACAAGGAAGGATTTCTCCGTTCAGGTACTTCTCTGATCCAGACCATTGGCCGTGCGGCCCGGAACGCAGAGGGGCATGTGATCATGTATGCTGATACGATGACAGATTCCATGCGGATGGCGATCGATGAGACCATGCGCCGCCGGGAGATTCAGATGGCCTATAATCAAGAACACGGAATCACGCCTCAAACGATTCAAAAGGCAGTCCGTGATCTGATCAGCATTTCCCAGAAAGTGGATACGGAGGAAATGCTGCTGGAGAAGGATCTGGAGTCCATGAGCCGGGAAGAACTGGAGAAGATGGCGGACAAGATCACAAAGAAGATGAAGAAAGCAGCGGCCGAATTGAACTTCGAGGCAGCGGCCGAGTTGCGTGACCAGCTGATCGAACTGAAAAAAGCGTTAAATGAAATGGAAGAATAATACGTCCGTCAAAAGATCTCATTTAGTAGGCTCAGAGTAGTAGATTACAGCCTTACATGCTGTTAAGACAGCAAAAATTTCCAGCTTTACGGTTGGATGCTCCAAGGAGCACCCAACCCACGTATCCATTCGCAAAAACAGTGCTGACGCACTCTTACGTCTGCTTGCGCAGCCGTTTTTTGCTCATTTAAGTGGGTTGCTGATTCGACAGGCCATTTGCATTGCAATAAATTGCATGCAAATGACCTATCGAATCGCAACCGCACAGCTGGAAAAATTCTTTAGAACAGGAGACAGAACATGGGAGTAAAGATAGACGCCAGAAAATACATCAAAATACGCGGTGCAAATGAAAATAATCTGAAAAATATTGACGTTGATATTCCACGGAATGAGCTGGTAGTACTGACCGGACTAAGCGGTTCAGGCAAATCCTCGTTGGCTTTCGATACGATCTATGCGGAAGGGCAGCGCAGATATATGGAATCCCTGTCCTCTTATGCCCGTCAGTTCCTGGGGCAGATGGAGAAGCCTGATGTGGAAAGCATTGAAGGGCTGTCTCCGGCAATTTCCATTGATCAGAAGTCAACGAACCACAATCCGCGTTCTACGGTGGGAACCGTGACGGAAATTTATGATTATTTTCGGCTCCTCTATGCGCGGGTAGGGATTCCGCACTGTCCAAAATGCGGGAAAGAGATTAAAAGGCAGTCTGTGGATGAGATGACGGATCAAATTATGACAATGCCGGAGGGCAGCAGGATCCAGCTTCTCGCGCCGGTCGTCCGGGGACGGAAAGGGACGCATGCCAAGCTTCTGGAAAGAGCGAAGCGGAGCGGCTATGTCAGGGTACGCGTGGACGGCAATCTATATGAATTGTCTGAGGAGATTTCTCTGGATAAGAACATCAAGCATAATATAGAAATCATTGTAGACCGCCTGATCGTGAAGCCTGGGATGGAAAAGCGACTGGCGGATTCCATAGAAAGTGTGCTGAGCCTGGCGGAAGGGCTTCTGATCGTGGATGTGATCGGCGGAGAACCCATGAATTTCAGCCAAAACTTTTCCTGTCCGGATTGCGGAATCAGCATTGAGGAGATTGAACCCAGGAGCTTCTCCTTCAATAATCCTTTCGGCGCCTGTCCTTCCTGCTTCGGGCTGGGTTACAAAATGGAATTTTCGGAAGAACTGATGATACCGGATCCATCCTTGAGCATTAATGAGGGGGCAATTGCGGTACTGGGATGGCAGTCCTGTGCGGATAAAGGAAGCTTCACCAATGCGATCCTTACGGCACTTTGTGAAAAATATGTGTTTGATCTGGATACTCCGTTTCAGGATTATCCAAAAAGAATACATGATATCCTCATATATGGGACAAATGGAATATCCGTAAAAGTACATTATAAAGGGCAGCGCGGAGAGGGCGTTTACGATGTGGTCTTTGAAGGTCTGATCCGCAGCGTGGAACGGCGGTACCGTGAGACTCATTCGGAAGCTTCCAAGGCGGAGTATGAGACCTTCATGAATATCACCCCATGCTCCGAGTGTAAAGGACAGCGGCTGAAACAGGGCTCTCTTGCGGTGACAGTGGGAGAGAAAAATATTGCGGAGATAACAGCATATTCCATAGACAGGCTACAGGAATTTCTGCGGAATCTAGAATTGACCAAGACACAGCAGATGATCGGAAATCAGATTTTAAAGGAGATAAGAGCAAGAATTCAGTTTCTGATGGATGTAGGGCTGGATTATCTGACTCTGGCGCGCGCCACTGCTTCTCTATCCGGCGGGGAGGCACAGAGAATCCGTCTGGCGACCCAGATCGGCTCCGGCCTGGTTGGAGTGGCATATATTCTGGATGAACCCAGTATTGGTCTGCATCAGCGGGATAATGATAAGCTGCTGGCCACTCTAAAACGGCTGCGTGATCTGGGAAACTCCCTGATTGTCGTGGAGCACGACGAGGATACGATGCTGGCCGCGGACTGTGTGGTAGATATCGGACCGGGAGCCGGGGAGCACGGCGGTGAGGTAATCGCAGTGGGGACAGCCGCGGAGATCATGCAGTGTGAGAGATCAATCACCGGGGATTATCTCAGCGGCAGGAGAAGGATACCTGTTCCGCTTGAGAGAAAAAAGCCCGCCGGATTTTTAAAGGTAGTAGGTGCGCAGGAGAATAATCTGAAAAATCTGACCGTGAAGTTCCCCTTGGGAATTATGACCTGTGTCACCGGAGTGTCAGGTTCCGGAAAAAGCTCCCTGGTAAATGAGATCTTATATAAAAAGCTTGCAAAGGAACTGAACCGGGCAAGGACGATTCCGGGAAAGCATAAGAAGATCGAGGGACTGGATCAGGTGGATAAGGTCATCAATATAGACCAGTCCCCAATCGGAAGGACGCCGCGGTCCAATCCTGCTACTTATACGGGAGTTTTTGACCTGATCCGGGATTTATTTGCGGCAACGCCGGATGCAAAGGCAAGAGGCTACAAGAAGGGCAGGTTCAGCTTCAATGTAAAGGGCGGAAGATGCGAAGCCTGCTCCGGAGACGGAATCATCAAGATTGAGATGCATTTCCTGCCGGATGTGTACGTGCCCTGCGAGGTCTGCGGCGGCAGGCGATACAACCGGGAAACGCTGGAAGTGAAGTATAAGGGCAAGAGTATCTACGACGTCTTGGACATGACCGTGGAGGAAGCCGTAAAGTTCTTCGAAAATGTGCCCAGCATCAGCAGAAAGATGCAAACACTTTATGATGTGGGGCTGTCTTACATCAAACTGGGGCAGCCCTCCACGGAATTGTCCGGAGGCGAGGCACAGCGGATCAAGCTGGCGTCAGAACTGAGCAAGCGCAGTACGGGGAAGACGGTATACATTTTGGATGAGCCGACTACCGGCCTGCATTTCGCGGATGTGCATAAGCTGACAGAGATTTTGCGGAGGCTGGCGGACGATGGGAATACGGTGATCGTTATCGAGCATAATCTTGATGTGATCAAGACAGCAGATTATATCATCGATATCGGACCGGAGGGCGGTGATAAAGGCGGCACCATCGTAGCAGCCGGAACGCCGGAGGAAATAGCTGCAGATAAAAAATCCTACACCGGGAAGTATATTGCGGCAATGCTTAACAAAAAATAGAGAATATAAAAAATTTAAAAATTGAAAAAAAGGCTTTCCAATTTGGTAAAAATTGATTATACTAATGAATGGTCGTATCCATAGATGTATACGGCTCTAAAAGTGACATCAGATAAACAGACAAAAAAATACGTAACTGCTCAGCACAGGGCAGCGAATTTACTGCGCTATCCGTACGAAAACGTACGGTCTGCAAGAGCAATCCCCATTGCCGAAGGCAATTTTCTTGTTCTATAGGAAATTTCTTCGAATTTTCCTATAGAACAAAACCCTCCGGGGGATGCGCACTGCGGCGTACAAGGTAGATGTCGCTATGCGACCGCCGCAGGCGTGAGTTTCGCAAGCGAAACTCTTTTCTTGTTCTATTAGGAAACTTCTCCGAATTTTCCTATAGAACAAAACCCTCCGGGGGATGCGCACTACGCGCATAAGGAAAATGGCTGCTGTCGCAGCCGCGCTTCGGAGCGAGTGTGCGTCGAGACACACACTTTTCTTGGGATTGCGGGTGTATCTGTGAGGGTACTGAGCAGATACAAAAATACTACGTATAGGGGAGACTGCCGTATGACGAGAACAGCAGGGAATACATTTCAGGGTTCCGCTCCGGCAGGAAAGTACGAAGGATGAGAATTCGTTACAGTTCGCTGGCTGGCTAGTGAACCGTAACATCTCTTAAGAAAAGGATTTTTTAGAAGGGAGAGTTTATATGTCTGTTGATATCGGGATAGATCTGGGGACGGCCAGTGTTCTTGTTTATGTGAGGGGAAAAGGAGTCATTTTGAAGGAACCCTCTGTCGTAGCATTTGACAGGGATACGAATGTGATCAAGGCGATCGGTGAGGAAGCGCGCCTGATGCTGGGCAGGACTCCGGGCAATATTATTGCGGTTCGTCCGTTGCGTCAGGGAGTGATATCGGATTATACCGTGACAGAAAAGATGATCAAATACTTTGTACAGAAAGCGGTCGGGAGGCGGATGTTCAAGAAGCCGCGTATCAGCATTTGTGTGCCGAGCGGCGTCACCGAGGTTGAGAAAAAAGCAGTGGAGGAAGCTACCTTTGCATCCGGAGCGAGGGAAGTACATTTGATAGAAGAACCTGTTGCCGCGGCAATCGGCGCGGGTATCGACATTTCAAAGCCATGTGGAAATATGATTGTGGATGTGGGAGGCGGTACCTCGGATATTGCGGTGATCTCTCTTGGCGGTGCAGTGGTCAATACATCCATTAAGCTGGCAGGGGACGATTTTGATGAAGCTATCGTCCGCTATATGCGTAAAAAGCACAACCTACTGATTGGCGATATGACGGCAGAGGATATTAAGATCAAGATCGGTACCACCTATCCTCTGGTAGAAGAAGAACGGCTGGAAGTCCGCGGAAGGAATCTGGTGACAGGTCTTCCTAAGACAGTTACGGTAACCTCTACGGAGACGGAGGAAGCACTGCGGGAGACTACCTGCCAGATTGTGGAGGCAGTCATCAGTGTATTGGAACAGACTCCGCCGGAGCTTTCGGCTGACATTTTGGACAGAGGAATCGTGCTTACCGGCGGCGGTTCCATGCTGCGGGGGCTGGAAGAACTGATCGAAGAGCGAACAGGCATCCATACAATGACCGCCGAGGACCCGATGAAAGTAGTCGCCATCGGTACCGGCCAGTTCGTAGAATTTATGAGCGGCAGAAAGGATTTGTGACAGGAAGGCAACGGTGTACTAGAGACAGGCTGCGCATGGATGCCTGTCTTTTTGGAATGAGGATCCGTATAGAGCCTTTGTGTCAGGAATGATATGGCCACAAGTATGGAAAAACGAAAGAGGAGAGAGCTTTGGAAATAGTAACCGGATATGTGGAACATGTCGTGTTTCGGAATGAGGAAAATGGATATACCGTATTTAGCCTGGAAAGTGAAGACGGGGAAGTGACTTGCGTGGGCAGCTTTCACTATATCAGCGAAGGAGAACTGCTGGAAGTGGAAGGGGAATATGTAAACCACAGTGTGTACGGCATGCAGTTGAAGGTACATTCCCATAAAGTAAAGGAGCCGGAAGATGTGGTATCCATCGAACGTTATCTTGGCTCCGGAGCGATCAAAGGGATCGGGGCGGCTCTGGCCGGACGTATCGTACGCAGATTCAAGGAAGATACATTCCGGATTATGGAGGAAGAGCCGGAGCGTCTTGCGGAAATCAAGGGAATCAGCCGGAAAAAGGCTCAGGAAATCGCGGTTCAGGTAGAAGAAAAAAGGGATATGCGCAAAGCAATGATCTTTCTGCAGAAATATGGGATATCCACGGCTCTTGGAGTCAAGATCTACGAGTACTACGGTTCCAGGCTGTATGAGGTACTTCAGGAAAATCCTTATCAGCTGGCAGATAACATTTCCGGTGTGGGATTTAAAACGGCGGATGAGATTGCTTCCAGGATCGGGATCCATGCGGATTCGGATTTTCGTATCCGGAGTGGTCTGAACTATGTATTGCAGCAGGCTTGCGGGGAGGGGCATATTTATCTGCCGCAGGAGGTTCTTGCCGCACGCGCGGAGCAGGTATTGGAGGTTAGCCTTCCGGAGACCGAGAAGTATATCATGGACCTCTGTATAGACCGAAAGGCAGTGCGCAAAGAGGAAAACGGACAGATCCGCATTTATCCTTCACATTATTATTATCTGGAGCTGAATACCGCCCGGATGCTCCACGATCTGGATATCGACTGTGAGATGCCGGAGGAGATGATGGAACAGCGGCTGCGCAAAGTCGAAGAGCGGGAGCAGCTCAAGCTGGATTCGATGCAGCACCGCGCGGTGGTGGAATCCATCAGGCATGGACTCTTGGTGCTGACCGGAGGCCCGGGAACCGGCAAGACAACGACGATCAATACAATCATCCGCTTTTTTGAAAGTGAGGGGATGAGTATTCTGCTTGCGGCGCCGACCGGAAGAGCAGCGAAGAGAATGACAGAGGCCACCGGATATGAGTCTCAGACGATCCACCGGCTTCTGGAGGTCAACGGGAATCCGGAGGAAGAGGGCGGTGCTAGCGGGTTTCAGCGCAACCGGGACAACCCTCTGGAAACAGATATTCTGATCATCGATGAGATGTCTATGGTGGATTTGTCTCTGATGCATGCTCTGCTGTCCGCGGTGGTGCCGGGTACCCGCCTGGTTCTGGTGGGTGACGTGAACCAGCTGCCCTCGGTAGGACCCGGAAGTGTATTGAAGGATATTATCTTGTCAGAATGTTTTCATGTGGTAACGTTAACACGGATTTTCCGTCAGGCAGGAGAGAGTGATATTGTAGTCAATGCGCACAAGATCAATGCCGGAGAGCCGGTTGTGCCAGATAATAAGAGCAGAGATTTTTTCTTTTTAAGGAGGCAGGATGCGGATGTAATCATCAGTGTGATCATTACCCTGATCCGGAAAAAGCTTCCCCAATATGTGGATGCGCCTCCCAGTGAGATTCAGGTAATGACACCGACCCGAAAAGGGCTTTTGGGTGTGGAACGGCTGAATGTCATTTTACAGCGCTACCTGAATCCGCCGGAACCGGGCAAGGAGGAAAAGGAGATCAATGGACGCATCTTCCGTAGGGGAGATAAGGTTATGCAGATCAAGAATAACTATCAGCTTGCGTGGGAAGTTCGCACACAAAACAGAGTAGTGGTAGACCAGGGTATGGGTGTGTTCAATGGAGACATGGGATGCATTACGGAAGTGAATTTGTATGAGGGAACTCTGGAAGTAGAATATGACGAGCACAGAAAAGTGACGTATCCTTTTGAATCCACGGATGAACTGGAGCTGGCTTATGCAATCACCGTACATAAATCTCAGGGCAGCGAGTATCCGGCAGTCATACTTCCGCTGCTTTCCGGCCCAAGACTTTTGTACAACCGTAATCTGCTGTATACGGCCGTGACCAGGGCAAAGAAGTGTCTGACAATTGTAGGGAGTGAAAGCGTATTTCAGGAAATGATCAGAAACAAAAGCGAACAAAACAGATATACCAGCCTGGCAGAGCGCATAAGGGAATTTTAAAGCTTCTCGAGCTTTTATATCCTCCGGTCTGCCCCTTCTGCGGGAAAGTGCAGGTCCCCGGGACGGAGATTTGTGCGGCGTGCAGGAAGAAACTTCCTGTTGTCAGGGAACCGCGCTGTATGAAATGCGGAAAGCCGGTGCGCTCCGAGGAGCAGGAATACTGCCGCGACTGCATGCGGCGTACTTATGCCTATGATCAGGGCAGGAGCCTGTGGCTCCATGTTCCGCCGGTGACCCAGGCAATCTATCAGTTCAAATTCCATAATAAACGGTATTATGGAACGATATTTGCCAGAGAAATGGCACGCGCGTATGGTGGATGGATCCGTGCCCATGAAGTGGAAGAAATCATTCCGGTACCGCTCCATCCGTCCCGCCAGAAGACACGCGGCTTTAACCAGGCCGACATTCTGGCCGAAGGGCTTTCAGAGGAGCTGCAGATTCCGGTTGGGAAACATGTAGTATACCGGATTCGAAAGACAAAACCGCAGAAGCAGCTGGATGACCGGGAGCGTGAGAAAAATCTGAAGCATGCGTTCGGCGTGTCCGGAAGATGGAAAGCACCACGAAATGTGCTGCTTGTAGACGATATTTATACCACGGGCAGTACGATACACAGAATTTCGAAAGTACTGAAAAAAGCCGGGGTGCAAAAAGTTTATTTTTTGACTATAAGCATTGGACAAGGACTCTGACTATATGCTATACTATAAGGCAATGGTTATATGAGTAGTTATACTGAGCGGCAGATAAATCTGCCGTACAGTATCATTTGATGCGCACAGCCGCAAGAGGAATTATGCCGCTTTGCGGCTGCGGCTGGCGCGATACTCACGGCAGATTTCATCGGCCGTGAGTATATAAATATACAATTCTGGAGGAAGCCTATGCTGGATGTAAGAAGGATCAGGCTGATGGCAAGGATGGCTCAATATGAGAAGAATGACATCAGAAGAGATATGAAGATCAGTACCTATTATAAGAAGGATTATGTAAGTCTGAATGTTTTGGTCACGATCCTGTGGATCACGGCAGGATATGGAATTCTTGTTGCGCTGTTTGCCGTGTGCTATATGGATGAGCTGTTGGAGAATCTGACGGTAAAGAAAATGATATTTCTGGGAGGAGCAGCGGGAGGTGGATATGTACTGCTGCTGATCCTGTATATTATCGGAGCGAGCATCTATTACCGGGGATGGCATAACAGGGCGAAGCAACGGGTGAAAAAGTATTATAGAGATTTATCGCGGCTGGGTAAGATGGAAGTGAAGGAGAAAAAGAAAGCATGAGCACATTACTTGTCTGGAGAGAGCAATTGCAGATATTTTACGCAAAGTATTCCATATTTATCAGGATCGGATTTCAGTTTATCGTGGGATTTCTGGTGTTTTACCAGATTAATTCCAATATCGGGTTTATGAAAGCTGCGTCTTCGACAGTGTGTACGGTGGGGTTATCCGCACTCTGTGCATTTTTACCTGTGATTGTGACGGTCATGGCGGCTACCGCTCTGGTACTGCTGCATTTTTATACACTGTCTCTTCCGGTTGCCATTGTGGCGGCGCTGATGTTCCTGCTGATGTATATTTTTTATTTTCGCTTTTCTTCAGGGAAAGCATGGCTGGTCTTGTTGATGGCCTGCTCTCTCTCGATGAAAGTTCCGTTTGTGCTTCCGATTGCGGCAGGGCTTTTGGGGACGCCGGTATGTATCGTTCCGGTTGCGTGCGGTACATTTTCATATTATATGATCCATCTGGTGAAAGGATCCTCCAGTACCTTTAAGTCCGGCGACGGAGCGGAACTGGTGGAAACACTGATCAGCTTTACGAAGCAGACTCTCATGAATCAGGAAATGTGGATCATGGTCGCGGCGGCAGCGGCATGTATCCTTCTTGTATACGCGATCCGCACTCTTTCCGTGGATCATGCATGGAAGATTGCGTCTGCGGCAGGCGCGGTGGCGGCAGTTGTGATCGGTGCGGCGGGAAATGTGCTGCTGAACCTGCATATTTCTCTTTCCCCACTGGTCGTCAGCGGCGTGATTGGCGTTCTGGCAGGACTGCTGCTGGAAGTGGTTTTCCTTTCTGTGGATTATGTGAGGACGGAATATCTGGAATTTGAAGATGATGAGTACCATTATTATGTAAAGGCAGTTCCAAAGATCGGTGTTACGGTTCCTCAGAAAAGTGTAAAGCATATCAACGAAAGACAGAGCACGGGAAATACCGGCAGTAACGGCAGCTGGCTCGACAATGGCAGCCAGGCGTCGACGTCTTATGGAACGGGTTATCTTGACAGACCAAAAAGCGCGGATGAGATTCTGCTGGAAAGAAGCTTGAACAAAGAATTGGGGCTGGATGGAAAAGGAAAGAAATGACAGTAATAACAATGATATTTCCGGGCGCACTTTCAGTTTTACCCGGGGCGGGAGGTGAGCAG
The DNA here is from genome assembly GCA_009774255.1 of Faecalicatena sp. Taxonomy (GTDB): domain Bacteria; phylum Bacillota; class Clostridia; order Lachnospirales; family Lachnospiraceae; genus Schaedlerella. The sequence continues at coordinate 21,928 of VSNK01000026.1, read as the reverse complement.
GTGCAGCAAGGGATAAGAGATATTCTTCTGAATTTGATCGGTGACAGATATATTCCGTCTATTCGCGTGACAGATGTGATTGAGATTCTGATTCTTACGGTGATCGTGTATGAGATTATGCTGTGGATCAAGAATACGAAGGCGTGGATGTTGCTGAAAGGCTTGGTGATGCTGGGATTATTCATCCTGGTCGCATATGTATTCAAGATGCATACGATTTTGTATCTCGCAAAGGAGTCCATCAGTATTCTTGCTTTTGCGGCGCTGGTTGTCTTTCAGCCGGAGCTTCGGAGGGCATTGGAGAAGCTGGGAGAAAAGAATTTCCTCAACAGTTTTTCTCTGTTCGACAAGGGCAGGGATAATCAGCGTTTTACGGATCATACATTGAATGCGCTGGTAGATGCCTGCTTTAGTATGGGAAGTGTGAAGACAGGCGCTCTTATTGTAGTGGAACGTGTGATTCATCTGACAGAATATGAGATGACAGGAATCGAGCTGGACTGCAAGGTATCGGAACAGGTGCTTTTGAATATTTTTGAACACAATACCCCGCTTCATGACGGCGCGGTGATCATCCGCGGGGACAGGATCACATCCGCCACCTGTTATCTGCCGCTGTCAGACAACATGCAGATCAGCAAATCGCTGGGGACCAGACACCGTGCGGCCCTTGGCATGAGCGAAGTCAGTGACGCGCTGATTCTCGTAGTATCAGAAGAGACCGGTTTTGTATCTCTGGCTATGGACGGACAGCTTGTACGGGACGTGACTCCTGAGTATCTGCGGGCAAAGCTTGGCCAGCTTCAGGATCGTCTTTCCGATGGAAAGAAGTTCATGATACGGAAAGGACGGCAGAAAAATGAAGATTAAAATAACCCGGAATTTTGGATTGAAGATGGCGGCTTTTATTTTTTCTATTTTTCTTTGGCTGATCGTAATTAATATCAGTGATCCTGTAGACAGTGTGACTTATACGAATATTCCGGTTTCGTTCATCAATGAAGAAGTGGTCACAAATAAGGGAAAGACTTATGATGTTGTCGGAGATGCTCAGCCTGTGCGCGTGACAGTTTCAGGAACCAGATCCCTGATTTCCAGAATCAGCAGCAGCAATATCGTGGCAACTGCGGATCTGAGCCAGATGGAGGCAAATACTTACCTGGTGCCGATCAACGCAGAGGTCAGAGGAGGGGAAGGACGTGCGACCACGGGCCTGACTGCGGAAGTGACACCCCGGAATCTTCAGATCAAGATTGAGGATATCACCAAAAACACGTTTCCGATTTCCGTCAGTACAACGAATGTGGTTCCCAGAGACGGATATGTAGTTGGCGAAGTGACCGCGAATCCGGAAAAGATCGAGATTCGCGGAACAGAATCGACGATCAGGAATATCCAGCAGGTTGTGGCAAGAGTGACTGCGGCGGGTCTTTCTGAGGATACGGTTCTGGACGCGGAGCTGGTTCTCATTGATGGAAATGGAAATTCGATGGATCAGAGTCAGTTGACCAACAATCTGGGAGAACGCGGGCTTAGTGTTAATGTACAGATGCTTCGGAAAAAGAGTGTGCCGCTTCACTTTAGTGTATCAGGAGAACCGGCGGAGGGCTTTCTCTATACCGACCTGACGACAGAGCCTTCTCAGATTGAGATCTGCGGCACAAGGGAAGCGCTGGACGCGGTGAGCGCGATTGAGGTTCCCGGTTCAGAGATCAATATCAGTGGATTGCGGGGCAGAAAGGAAATCACCATGGATATTCAGCCCTACCTTCCGGAAGGTGTCAAGCTTGTGGAAGAAACTGCCAAAAATGTAGTCGTAAATGTGATGATAGAACAAGAGGGAGTCAAGACGATCGAGCTTCCTGTGGGTGCGATCCAGATTAATAATTTGAGAGAAGATTTGAAGCTTTCATTTGAATCCGAGATGGATATTGAACTGCGCTTTACCGGAAGAGAAGAGAAATTAGCAGTACTGGATATCCGGTACGCTGCCTCCATTGACCTGAAGAATTATAAAACACCCGGAACCTATGAAGTACCGGTCATTATTGAGACTCCCGAGGATGTAGAATTAACGAAAAACCCGACTGTTAAGATTATACTGACAGAAAAAGACGGGGGATAGGAAGTGCAATAGAATATGGTAAGTGAAAGTGTGATTATTAAAAATCCGACCGGCCTGCATCTGAGGCCGGCAGGGCTGTTCTGCAAGACGGCAATGCAGTTTGGCTGCAAGATCACCATTGAAAAGACAGCCAGACCCGGCATGGTTTCTGCCAATGCGAAGAGTGTGCTCAGCGTCCTTGGGGCATGCATTAAGAGTGGGGATGAGATTACCATAGTATGTGATGGCGAGGACGAAGAGGATGCATTGAAGCAAATGGTTCAGATCGTAAAAGACGGGCTGGGCGAATAAATAACGTACAGAATTACTAGGAGGTTTTTTATATGAGCAGGGCAGCACTGGTGGTCATGGCGGCCGGGCTGGGAAGTCGTTTCGGAGGGGGGATCAAGCAGTTGGAACCTGTGGGCCCCAATAATGAGATCATCATGGAGTATTCCATTTATGATGCTATGAAAGCAGGTTTTGATAAGGTGGTTTTCGTGATCCGCCGTGATATCGAGGAGGATTTCAGGCAGTCTGTTGGCAAAAAGATTGAACAGGTCATGGAGGTGGCCTATGTATTCCAGGAAGTAGAAGACATTCCGCCGGCATATCAGGATCGCTTTGCCGGGCGGACAAAGCCCTGGGGGACCGGGCAGGCAATCCTTTGCTGCAGGGATGTGATAGATACGCCTTTCTTAGTGATCAACGCAGATGATTTTTATGGAAGACAGGCCTATAAGGAAGCATTCCAATATCTGACGCGAAATACGCAAAGCTCCGGAACAGAGATCTGCATGGTAGGATTTGTCCTGAAAAATACTTTGAGCGATAATGGGGCGGTAACCCGCGGGCTATGCCGGGCGAACTCAGACGGCATGCTGGAGAAGATCGTAGAGACAAGAAATATCGAAAAGTCGGAAGGCGGGGCGGTCGTACGCGGTGAAAGCGGAGATCGGAAGCTGGATACGGAGTCTCTTGTTTCCATGAATATGTGGGGACTACAGCCGGGCTTCTTTTCCATATTGGAATCTGGATTTATAGAATTTTTGGATCGTCTGGAGGCGGAAGACCCCAAAGCAGAATATTTGCTCCCGACAATTATAGGAGGACTCTTGGAAGAAGATAAGGTTACCGTAAAAGTGCTGCAGTCTTCGGACAGATGGTTCGGAGTGACTTATAAGGAAGATAAAGAGGGAGTCGCGTCATCGGTTCGTAAGCTGGTCGGCGAGGGAGTGTACCCGGAGAGATTGTTTTGAAATGCGGGTTCTGCCCGAAGAGTGAGTGGCCGTAGGAAAAAACCAAACAGGCAAGTAAGATGTTTAGGTTTTTTCTATACGGTTCTTGAATATAAGGAGCTGTTATAAAGAGAATCTGAGCGGAAATATCTGCGGAGGGTTCTTTTTTTGCGGTTTGGCATCGGAATGTCTGTCGGCTTTTTGCATTCCCAAAAATGAAAAAGAGATTTGGATATTCTGTTCTGCCGGTATTCCAGTCAGGCGTGTAAATGTAAAAAATATATAATAATTTGTAAATAAAGCGTAAAAAAGAAACGAAATTGTAACAATTTTTGAGCCTTTACAAAATTAAGAAAATTTTTAGAATATTTATTATAGTGTAAAATACCACAATATAATGTGTCGGAAATAAGTAAAATGCCCATATTTTGCGGAAACTTGAATGTTAAAAAATGTCGTTTTTTGTAAATAAAAAAGTTTACAAAGATACGGAATGTCGAAGAATAGGAAAATTCTGCCTTGAAAGTATCGGAGGATTGATGTATAATAAAGACCATGCTTGTACAAATCAATAAAAATATGAGGTGGACGTTATGAAGAAAGGGAAAAGCAAGAAACTTGTAGCATGGCTGCTTGCACTTGCTGTCCTGGCAAGTCCGTCTACAGGTTTCCGCGCACTTGCGGACGATGTGGATGGAACAGGACAGGATGCGGTCGTAAGTACAGTTACGGATGACCAGGCAGCTGCGGCTGAAGACCAGGACGGCATGGATAACAGTGCGGTTCCGGCAGCAGATCAGAATGACCCGGCGGCGGAGGGAGAGCCGCAGGAACCAGCAGCAGATGATCCGGCAGCGGGAGAACCGATATCTGCGGATGATCCGACGGTGACAGGAGAACCGCAGGATCCGGCAACAGATGATCCGGCGGCGACAGGAGAGCCGGTATCTACGGATGAACCGACAGCTGCAGAAGGAGAACCGACAACGGATGAACCGTCGGCGGAAGGTGATCAGGCGGCAGACGAATCAGAAGAGCCGGAGGATCAGGCAGAAGCAGTGCCGGAATATGAAGACGGCGGAGTGATCAATTATTTGTTTGTTCAGGAACCATCGATACAAGCATCTGGCGAGCAAAATATAATCATTTCCTTCGGAGAAGGCGAGGAACAGCTTACGTCTGTAACGTTGATACTTACGGGTGAAGACGGCAGGCAGAGTGAGATTCCGCTCTCGCAGAAAGTTTATAACTACTATCAATTCGTAAAGACTTATGAGAGCCAGGAAGCAGGAACCTATCGTCTGGTTGCTTTTACATATGAATTAGATGGACATAAAAAGCGTATTGATTTCAAAAATACGGGAATCTCCGCACAGTTCAGTGTGACGAATGGGGATGAATGCGCGGAGGATACAGGAGTATCTGTTACGGCTCTGACATCGGATGAGATTTCAACAGATATGACATATGAAATTGAGAACACTATTCAGGCAGCCGCTCAGGAAGCAGTGGACAATGTGAATGATGGCGCCGTGGCATTAGGTTCCTCCAGTACGGAGCAGTCTTATTCACGCGCGGGCGTCAGTGCGGAACTGACAGCGGCGGCGGATCAGGCAGTGAACCTGGGTTCCTATAGCGCCAAGAGAGCATATGCCAATGCCAGATCGATGGTAATTGTTCTGGATCCGGGACATGGCGGTTCAGATCCGGGAACCAGTAATGATGAAGCCGGCTTAATTGAAAAACAATTGAATTTAAAAGTAGCGAACTACTGTAAAAATGAGCTGGAGAAAAATGACGGCATAAAAGTTTATATGACTCGGACAAGCGATACGAACCCCAGCCTGGAAGAGAGGGTAAAGATTGCAAAGAATTATGGCGCACATCTGTTTGTGAGTATTCATATGAATAGTGCCCCAAATGAATCTGTTAATGGTGCGGAGGTATACTATCCGAATCAAAATGGTGATGACTCAGGAATTAGTGAAGATGGTAAAAGTGCAGCTGACAATATTTTAGAGGAGCTTAAAAGTCTGGGATTAACTGATCGGGGAGTGAAGACCAAAGATTATCCCAAAAAGGAAAAGGATGATCTTGAATATAAAGATAGTATTTATGATGACGGCTCTCAGGCAGATTACTATAGTGTGATCAGGAACAGTAAGAAGAATGGCTTTCCGGGAATTATTGTAGAACATGCGTTTGTAACAAACGAGGAAGATGCGGAAAAACTGCAAAATGAAGGCTTTTTAAAAGCGCTGGGTGTAGCAGATGCCCAAGGCATTTTGAAGTACTACCATGATAAGATGGATTATTCTGCGATATTTGATTTCTACTTTTATAAGGAAAAGTATGAGTATATTCGGGAACAGTTTGACAACGATCCGGAAGGTGCTCTAAAGTATTTCCTTGAAGAGGGTATGCAAAAAGGCGAACAGGCAAGCGCAGAGTTTAATGTCGATGCATACAAGAATCGATATCCAGATCTTAGAGCTGCGTTTGGAGATCATTACGAACGTTATTATGAGCATTATATTAATTATGGAAAAGCAGAGGGAAGAATTGGAACAGAAGAACAGAATTCCAGCACAAAGCCCAACGTAGATGCGTCAGCAGTCTTTGATGGAGTGAACTATGGTGATGTTTATGATTTTGACTACTATATAGAGCATTACCCGGATTTAAAAGCAGTATTTTCCAACAGACCTATTGCTGCGCTGGAGCATTTTGTAGTATATGGTATGTCAGAAGGAAGACAGGCAAAAGGTGACTTTAATGTAGCAAGCTATAAAAGTCGATATCCTGATTTGCAGCAGGCTTTTGGAAGCGCATGGAAGTCATACTTCTTGCATTATATTGAATATGGTAAGAAAGAGGGAAGAATTGCGGTAGACGGCGATTCAGAGACAGATCCGGACAGCAAACCAACGGGTGTGACAAAGTATCGAGGTGTTGAGCTTAGTCCAATATATAATTTCAACTATTATATTGAAAAATATTCTGATATTAAGCAGGCATTTGGATATAATCCGGAAAAGGTACTGGAGCATTTTGTCAGACATGGGATGGAAGAAGGCAGGTCTGGTAATGCGGACTTCAACGTATACGCTTACAAGAGTAACTACAGCGATCTTCGGAAGGCGTTTGGAAATGATCTGGAGAAATACTATATTCATTATCTCAGGTATGGCATTTCAGAGGGACGAGATTGTGCGTTAGTTGCCGTTACCACATACAGGGGTGTAGATTATTCCGCAGTATATAATTTTGAATATTATATTGGAAGATATCCGGAACTCAAGGCAAAGTATGAAAACGATCCTGCAGGAGCACTTCAACATTATGTAGAGCAGGGGATTGAAGATGGCCTCCAGGCTAATGAAGACTTCAATCTGCAGGCATATAAAAATAATTATATTGATTTGAGAAACGCTTTTGGTAATAATAATAGGGCATATGTGGAGCATTATATTAGCTTGGGTAAAGAAGTAGAACATAGACAAGCCAATAACTTTAAGTATCATCTGATTTCACTTAGTGGTGGGAATGATGGGAATGATGGTGTCGCAAATCTCCAAACATCCGTGAATCAGATGGTAACATATTTCCTTGCAAAATCTACCTATCCTACATATTATGCGAATAATACCAATGTACGTACAATTGGGGAATTTTGTCAGGTGTACTGGGAGGAGTGTTATGCCGAAGGTATTGACCCGGCGGTTGCTTTTTGTCAGGCGATGAAGGAGACAAAGTTCCTGAAGTTTACCGGAGACGTGAAGGTCACACAGTTTAACTTTGCGGGACTCGGTGCAACTGGAAATGGGGCTTCTGGCTTAAGTTTTCCAGATATTCGAACTGGAATCAGGGCACATGTACAGCACCTCAAGGCCTATGCGACGAAAGACAAAGAAGATAATTTGTTGAAGAATCCTTGTGTGGATCCAAGATTTTCTTATGTGCAGAGAGGCAGTGCGCCATATGTAGAATGGCTGGGAATTCAGGAAAATCCGATTCCGGGTTGCGGCTGGGCAGCAGAAAAGGGTTATGGTACCAGTATTGTCAATGACTATATGAATGAATTATCAACATATAGTCGTTAGAAGATATTAAAACTTTAGTTTAGAATGCCGTCGGCAATGGAAATATCCAAATGTCGACGGCATTTTTTCTTTAGGTGAGGTGATTTGACGCAGTTGGTGAGGTGACCAATCCGCAGATATAGTTTGTGTTGCGAAAATATTACAAAATGATTAAAATTCATACTAATTTCACGTATTAAATTCATGTTTAGGCTTGTTCTTTTCTGGAAAATATTATATGATATTACACGGATTGGAAAAAAATTGTCGGAGATATTTGGAAGAAGGAAATAAGCGGTGATAAAAGAAAATCAAAAGCTTTTGAATCGATTGCAGGTTGTACTGGATGGGCTTGTAATTATTTTATCTTATGTACTGGCCTGGTATATCCGTTTTAAGACCGGTATTTTTCAGCAGGATCCATGGACGCTTTCACTCAGGTCCTATATGCAGCTTTTATTAGGGATTGTACCTGGTTTTTTGTTTCTATATTATTTATTCCATCTATATGCGCCCAAAAGAGTACTGGGAAGGCGGCTGGAAGCCTGGCGCATTATACAGGCGAATGCTCTGGGGGTAATGGCTCTGATTCTGCTGCTGTACCTGATCAGGGAGATCAATATATCCAGAACAATGCTGTTTGTATTTGTTTGCGTGGACATATTCGGCGAGGTGCTGGAACGGAATATTGTTCGATATGTGCTTCGCTATATCCGGAAGAAAGGACATAATCTGAAGCACATCATTCTCGTCGGATACAGCCGTTCCGCAGAGCAGTATATAGATCGTATTCTTGTGAATCCGGAATGGGGATACTATGTCAGGGGGATTCTGGATGATTCCATGCCGCATGGTGCGGAATATAAGGGAATCAAAGTCCTTGGTACGATTGATAATCTGACGATCATTCTTCCTCAGAACAGGCTGGATGAGATTGTCATAACCCTTGGCCTGAGTGAATATCACAAACTGGAGCGAATCGTATCCATGTGTGAAAAATCAGGCGTGCATACGAAGTTCATTCCGGATTATAATAATATCATCCCCACAAAGCCCTACACGGAGGACATTCAGGGACTTCCGGTGATCAATATCCGCCATGTCCCCTTGAACAACATGCTGAATCGCATTCTCAAAAGGACGATGGATATTTTTGGCTCTATGTTTGCAATTGTCTTGTTTTCGCCGGTTATGCTGGCGGTTGTGGTGATTATCAAGCTTACGGATCCGGGACCGCTTATCTTTAAGCAGGAACGAATCGGCTTGAAAAACAAACCTTTTTACATGTACAAGTTCCGTTCCATGATCATGCAGAAAGAATCTGATGAGGAGAAAGGGTGGACAAGAAAAGATGATCCGCGTGTCACACCGATCGGTCATTTTATACGGAGTACAAGTATTGATGAGCTTCCGCAGCTGTTTAATATTCTCAAAGGAGACATGAGCCTGGTAGGTCCACGGCCTGAGCGTCCCCAATTTGTGGAGAAGTTCAAGGAGGAGATTCCAAGATACATGATCAAGCATCAGGTTCGCCCGGGCTTAACCGGATGGGCTCAGATCAATGGTTTTCGAGGGGATACTTCGATTCGGAAACGAATAGAGTGCGATCTGTATTATATAGAAAACTGGACTCTGGGGTTGGATCTTAAGATTATTATTCTGACATTTTTTAAAGGATTTATTAATAAAAATGCCTATTAAAACGGCAGACAGGGCAGATGCCTTGCCGCAAAATGCAAGGCATCGTGAATAGTAAATGGAATTGGCCATGACAAGGCCGGGAAGGAAAAGTATTATGCTGCGGACAGACAGAAAAGCAGAGTATATTTCTTACTGTGCCGGCTATTTGCTGGCTTTTCTTTTTTCAAAGGCGGGAGCTGTATATCCGGCAGGTTTTATCCTGATGCTGGAAGCATTATTTTTGTATATACTTAATTACAGAAGAACAGGAAATCTTGTGGATTTAAGGGGATTTTTTTCCTTATCCTGGATTGGAGGAGAAGGGATAGCCTGTCTGAAGCTGAGCAGACTATCGAGTAACTGGGAAAACATTACATGGCTTTGCTTTTTTCTGGCTTATTTTTGTTTCATGCTTGGATATGATTTTTGGACAAAAAAGGATGGCTTGCAGATAACAAAAATGAACGGTCAAGGCACATACGGTGCTGCATTATCCAAAAAGAAGGAAATAAAAAATGAGGTACAGGCCCGGAGAATCATGCTTTGTATTATTTTTCTAAGCATTACGTCCGTATCCTGTTTTCTTCTGGAGGCGGTGGTACTTGGTTTTATTCCGTTATTTTCCCCGGAACCGCATGCATATTCCTATTTTCACATTTCCGGAGTGCATTATTTTACAATAAGCTGTATTCTGATTCCTGCCTTGTCCGTACTGTATGTCAAGCTGACAGAAAAGTGGAATACATTACGTATTATAGTGCTGACGCTGGGAAATCTGCTGGCTGCCGGGATTCCGATTCTTTGCGTGTCCAGGTTCCAGCTTCTGTTTGCGGTTGGCTTTGCGGCAGTCGTGTACCTGATGCTTTACCGGCATATCACCTGGAAGATGGTGGTGACGGCTGTTGTGATCTTGATTCCGGTATATGTGCTTTTGACTGTTGCCCGGAGACACGATATCCCCTATTTAAATGGGATTTTTGAGATGAAGTACGGCAAGATGCCGATCTTCATTACACAGCCGTATATGTATGTGGCAAATAATTATGAGAATTTTAACTGTATGGTTCGTGAACTTCCAGCTTTTGCCAAAGGGATCAGGATGCTGTTTCCTTTCTTTGCGCTGACAGGGTTAAAATTTGTATTTCCCCAGGTGGCAATCCTTCCGCTCTACACTACAAAAGAAGAACTGTCAACGTTGACCATGTTTTATGATGCATACTATGATTTTGGTGTCGTTGGAGTTGCTTTCATGGCATTGGTTCTTGGCAGCGCGGCGGTATGGCTGACAAGGTGGGTGCAAAAAAAGCAGAATCCGGTTGTCTATCTGTTTTATGGGCAGTTTGCAATCTATTTTAGTCTTTCTTTCTTTACGACCTGGTTCAGTAATCCTACGACCTGGTTCTGGCTGGCACTGACATTTGCGATGTATCTGTTGATTGGATATGAAAGAAAAGAAACAAAGAACACAGACATTAAAGGATGAGAGTTGCGCAGTAAGTAAGTCATGATGCCAACGGGAAAACACGAATAATATTCTAAAAGAACAGGGAGGAGAATGATACTCACGACAGATGAAATCTGCCGTGAGTATCATTCTCCTCCCTGGCATCTTCTAATCAATGTACAGTACTCCCGGCAGATAGGCGTAATAATCATTGTCAACGATATCTGCGGAAAGCTGAATTTTATTTTCTACGATTTCATTTACATGATTGATATATTCGTCCAGAGATTCTTCATCCTCGAAGAGATCGTCCATACCCTCAAAAGCCTGGAATTCGCCAGTACCGCTTTCATAGGTTCCCCTTCCTGTGACCCAGCTTCTGTCGGGAAAGATCACGAACTGCTCTGCATCCGAGAGAATGTCCTGCCCTGCCAGCATGCGCGAGTCATAATCCAGACCCATCAGGTTAGCTACGGTTGGAAAAACATCAATGCTGCTGCAGTATTTTGATACGTTGACAGGCTCCTGCATGGAGGCTGACCAGATCACCAGGGAGCTGTGATACCATTCCAAGCTGTCCTCCAGATCCTGTCCTGCCAGTTCGCTGCACATATCCGGAAAGCCGTAAGGAATATGGTCTGGCGCGATTACAAATAAAGTGTTTTCCAGTAGGCCTTTTTCCTCCAGGTGCTGCAGCAGATATTCAACGGCCAGTTCAAGCTCATAATTACAAGCCAGATAAGCTTTGGCGGAATCTGAATAAGGAAGATTCTTTACAAGATCCCAGTGCCGTTTTGACATTTCGTTTGTTGAATCATAATTTGCGTGTCCGCTGAAACTCATATAATTTGTATAAAACGGTGTATCATCCGCGTACATATCAAAGCTGTCAGATACCAGCTTAAGGTCAGACTGAGGCCAAAGCATATCCCCATTCTCATGTGTCTCGAATTCAAACCAGCCGTTGCCGGCAGCATACCATTCAAATCCCATATTGGGATGCGATATATTGCGGAGATAAAAGTCATAGAGATAACTATGAAAAGCCCTTACGCCGTATCCCTTCTTCTGCAGCAGACGGCTCAATGTAAACTGCATATTATTTTTGTTCTCACCGGTGACCGCCATGCTGTATTTGCCGCTTTCCTTTGGAATCTGCCCTGTCAGGTTCGCAAACTCACCGCCGATGGTGCTTCCGTACCATAGAGGTGTATAATAATTTTCAAATACGAAGCCTTCATTTAACATACTGTATAAAGTAGGGGTCAGATCTTTTCGGACAGCATATTTCCACCATCCCTCTGCTGTAATAAAGATCAGATTATAATCCTTGAACATTCCTGTATACACATTTTTGTAAGTTGGTTCTTCATTGGATACATATTCGTGAATAGCCTGTATTTTCGGATCATCTGTGTGAAGGAGCAGCTTTTCAAAATCATAACTTACGATATTGGGCTCTCCTGACGCTTCTCCCCGGTCTATTATTTTTATGTTGTCAATAGGTTTATAAAAAAGGGTATCGGATCCTGTGATACGAGTTAATGCCATTCTGCAAAAATCTTGAAGGATTCCGGTAAACAGTCCAAGGGTTTCTATATTATAATTAATCTGAGCGCTGTAGAAATAAGTATATAAAGGAGTCTTCAACCCATTTCCAAAAGGCAGCATACAAAACAGTCCAAGTATATAGATACAAAATGCGGCGGCCCATCCTTTTCGGATCCGTTTTTTAAGAAGCCGGTGTCCGAAGGATTTTATGAAACATAAAAAAGGATATAGAAAACAGGGAAGCAAAGCGAGAATTAACTGTCCGGCGTTCTTCTTAATATAGGTAAAAAGAACGACACGGAAGTCCACCGCATTTCCGGCCATCTCAAGACTGCTGAAAGGTGCCAGCATGGTATGAAAGATCCCATAATAAATCAGTTCCATGACACAAAAAGCACAGACAGCAAACGTAATGAGCCCGCCAATCAGGAGATTGATTTTCCTTGAAAAGCGAGAACACAAAAAAGCAGCAAAGATAGCGGCAGGGATACCTAACAATATGGGAAAAAGTAAACTTGCATTTTTAAATATAACAGCATGAAGAT
>VSNK01000026.1:0-9274 GCA_009774255.1 Faecalicatena sp. | reverse complement strand
AACTTTGAATTTTAAATAATACACCAAGTACCAACAATTACCTATAAAGATATACAAATAAAAACCAGGCGATTTGAAGAAAAATAGTCCGCAAAATCAGAAAATTTTTCGTGGGCAGCTTTATCATACTTTTTCTCCTTCTATAAAATCCTAACCCGGACAAGCCGGAACCAAATTTTGCCAGAATGCGCAATATTTCGTTGTTAAATGCCTAACAGTCCATATTATGATTTCAAAATGGGGGTTTGTCAAGTAGAATTGCTGGAATTCAGCATACTTTCGTTACAGTTCGCGGCCGGTTAGGCCGTGAACTGTAACACAGACAGGCGGTTTAGAGAGAATTAAGGACTACAATAGTTGATTTTGTGGAACACTAATGCTATAATTGGAAAATAGTCACAGCAAAAACAAATTATGGAGGAAATATCATGCGGACATACCTTGTAACCGGCGGGGCCGGTTTTATTGGTTCTAATTATATACATTACATGTTTCGGAAGTATGGGGACGAGATTCGGATCATCAATGTGGACAAGCTGACCTATGCGGGCAATCTGGAGAATCTCAAGAGCATAGAGGACCGAAGCAACTACACATTTATCAAGGCAGATATTTGTGATTCCGCGGCTATCCGTCAGATCTTTAAAGAGAATGACATTGACCGTGTAGTCCATTTTGCGGCAGAGAGCCATGTGGACAGGAGCATCAAGGATCCGGAGGTCTTTGTGCGGACGAACGTACTGGGAACCCTGGTTATGCTGAACGCGGCGAAGGAAGCCTGGGAGCTGCCGGACGGGACATTCCGGGAAGGCAAAAGGTTCCTGCACGTATCCACGGATGAGGTCTACGGTTCCCTGGAGGATGAGAACGAATACTTCTATGAGACCACGCCCTATGATCCCCACAGCCCATATTCCGCGAGCAAGGCTTCTTCGGATATGCTGGTGAAGTCCTATATGGATACTTACCGGTTCCCGGCGAATATCACGAACTGCAGCAATAACTACGGTTCATACCAGTTTCCGGAAAAGCTGATTCCGTTGATCATCAACAATGCGCTTCAGGGCAAGAAGCTCCCGGTATACGGGGACGGGAAGAATGTCCGCGACTGGCTGTATGTGGAAGATCACGCGAAGGGCATCGACATGGTACAGGAAAAGGGCCGTCTCTTCGAGACTTATAATATCGGTGGACATAATGAAAAGCAGAATATCCAGATTATCCATATCATTCTGGACACCCTGCAGGAGATGCTGCCGGAGGGAGATCCGAGAAGAGAACTGGTGAGCGAGAAGCTGATTACTTATGTGGAAGACCGGAAAGGACATGACAGACGTTATGCCATCGCGCCGGATAAGATAAAGGAAGAGATCGGATGGTATCCGGAGACACGGTTTGAAGACGGGATCCGGCTTACGATCAAGTGGTTCTTTGAACACGAAGAGTGGATGAAGAACGTCACAAGCGGAGATTACCAAAAGTACTATGAGGAGATGTACCATGAATAAAAACAGACCGAAGGTATCGGTTCTTCTCTCTGTTCATAACCATGAAATGTATGTAGGGCAGGCCATTGAAAGTGTACTCAGACAGACATATCAGGACTGGGAACTTATCATTATAGATGACTGTTCGCAGGATCGTTCTCCCGATGTGGCCAGACAATATCAGAATCAGGATGACAGAATACGTTTCTATAGACAGGAAGAAAACAAAGGGGCAATCCTGACCTTTAATGAGTTATTAAAAAGGGCAGACGGAGAGTATATTGCGTCTTTGGATTCGGATGATATCTGGTATGACGGCAAGCTGGAAGAACAGATCACATATCTGGAGCAGCATAAGGAGATGGCTGCATGTTTTTCATGGGCAGAATTCATTGATGAGGAGGGAGCTTTATATTCCTCCACAAAAAAGGAATGTGACTGTGATATCAGGCTGTTCATGCATGAAGATCGGACGCAGGCGCAGTGCTTACGTTATTTCTTCGATCATGACAATTATCTCTGCCGGTCAAGTGTGGTACTGCGCGCGGAAGTGGCGGAGGACATCGGAGGCTTCGATCCGAAGTTCAGGGTATTGCATGACTATGAGTATTGGGTAAGACTGATTCAGAAATATCCGGTATATATGTTTCAAAAGTCTCTTGTGCTGTACCGACGGGTCAGCGTAGGAAACAACAGCCTCAGCGCAGTCAATATGAAGAACTTGACCAGGGTCTTAAATGAGCATCAGATGATCGTCTATACGATGATCAAAGACATGGATAAGCAGATTTTCTGTGAAGCGTTTCAGGATCTGCTGAAAAAGGAAGTTACGAATGATACGCATTTGCTCTGCGAAAAGTATTTTGTACTGCTGCGTTGGACGATGCTTGAAATCGTAAACGACCGGCAGGTAGCGATTCGCTTCTTCCATGAATTTATGGATGAGAGAGTGATCGAGGTTCTGGAACAGGAATATCAGTATTCCTGGCAGGACTATTATAAAGAAATGGAAGAGACATGGCAGTTGTATCCATTGGATTTCTATAAAGACTATCGGGATCTGGCAGAGAGAAATACGAATAACGAGAATGCATATAAGGCAATGCAGTCAGAGTATGAGAAGAGCCAGAAGGAGATCCGAAGGCTGATCCGGGAAATACAGGGAATGAGCCGGACGGTCTCCTGGAAGATCACGCAGCCGCTGAGAACAGCGAAGCGATTCATTTCCGGAAATGGGCATTGAGTATAAGATTTAGGAGGTTCTTATGAAGGGAATTATATTGGCAGGAGGATCAGGGACAAGGCTGTTTCCATTGACGCAGGTAACAAGTAAGCAGCTGCTGCCTATTTATGATAAGCCGATGGTTTATTATCCTCTGAGTATTTTGATGGAGGCCGGAATCCGGGAGATACTCATTATTTCAACACCGGAGGATACCCCGCGTTTTGAGGAGCTGTTAGGAGACGGAAATCAGTTCGGGATTCATCTGAGTTATAAAGTTCAGCCGTCACCGGACGGTCTGGCACAGGCATTTCTCCTGGGAGAAGAATTCATTGCAGGGGACAGTTGCGCCATGATTCTTGGTGATAATATTTTTCACGGACATGGATTGCGTAAAAGGCTGAAAGCGGCGGCAGGCAAAGAAGAAGGAGCCACCATATTCGGCTATTATGTAGACGATCCGAAGCGTTTCGGCGTGGTGGAGTTTGACCAGGAAGGAAAAGCTGTTTCCCTAGAAGAAAAGCCAAAGTTGCCAAAGTCCAACTATGCGGTCACAGGACTGTATTTTTATGACAGGCAGGTCGTAGAATATGCGAAGCAGATTCGTCCAAGTGCGAGAGGAGAGCTGGAGATTACGGATTTGAACCGCATCTATCTGGAGAAGGGCAATCTGGATGTGACACTTCTCGGTCAGGGCTTTACGTGGCTGGATACCGGAACCCATGAATCGCTGGTAGATGCTACGAATTTTGTCAAAACAGTGGAGACACATCAGAATCGGAAGATTGCCTGTCTGGAAGAGATTGCATATAACAATGGATGGATTGACGAGAAAAAACTGGGCAATGCCTGTGAACTGTATCAGAAGAATCAGTATGGCAGATACCTGAAGGATGTTTTAGATGGCAAATATATCGACCAGATATAGTTTGAAGGGGGCTATGTACGCATGGTATTGTTCCGCATAGTTCCCCATGATACGGAGAGGATTATATTATGGGAAAAATTACGGTAGAAACATGTAATATAGACGGTTTAAAGATTATTACACCGGCAGTTTTCGGAGATGAACGGGGGTATTTTACGGAGACTTACAATTATAAAGATTATCAGGCGGCAGGTATTGATATGGAGTTTGTACAGGATAACCAGTCAGGCTCCAAAAAAGGGGTGCTGCGGGGACTGCATTTTCAGATTCATTATCCCCAGGATAAGCTTGTGCGTGTGATCAGCGGCGAGGTCTTTGATGTGGCAGTAGATCTCAGGAAAGGCTCCCCGACCTATGGGCAATGGCACGGAGTGATCCTGTCTGCCGAGAATAAAAAGCAGTTTTTTATTCCGAAGAATTTTGCTCATGGATTTTTGGTGCTGTCTGATTCTGCGGAATTTGCCTATAAATGTACAGACTTTTATCATCCCAATGATGAGGGAGGAATATTCTGGAAGGATCCGGAGATCGGAGTTGAATGGCCGATTCCGGAAGGCATGGAACTGACAATTTCAGAAAAAGATCAGCATTGGGGCGGAATCAGGGAGCTGTAAAATTTTCCGCCTGTACGGCTGCGATCCGAAATTTCAGTTTTATGTAATTTATTGTGTTCGGAGGAAATTGTGTCAAATTATATAAAAAATTTTTTGAAATTTCAACCGTTGTTATCTGAGCTGGTTGCCAGAGATGTAAAAATCAAATATAGACGCTCGGTACTGGGAGTGTTGTGGACATTACTGAACCCTCTCTGCATGATGATCATTCTTTCGGTCGTGTTTTCAAATATTTTTAAATTCGATATTGAGAACTTTCCGTTATATGTGTTAAGCGGCCAGGTCATATTTAATTTTTTTAATGATGCGACTACAAGTTCTATGACTGCCATCATCAATAATGCGGCTTTACTCAAAAAAGTTTATGTACCCAAATATCTGTTTGTACTTGCAAGGATATTTTCCAGCTTTATTAACCTGATGGCATCATTCACCGCATTGCTGCTTGTTATGGTCGCAGTCAGGGCTGAGCTGCACTGGACGCTGTTTTTGTCCTGGATTCCGCTTTTGATGGTTGTGGTGTTTTCTTTAGGTGTCGGTATGCTTTTGGCAGCGCTGACCGTAAGGTTCAGGGATATCATGCACTTGTATTCCGTGTTCACAACAGGATTGATGTACCTCACTCCGGTCATTTACCCGATGTCCATGCTTCCTTCCAAGATTCGGGCCATCGTGCTGATGAATCCTTTGACAAATTATCTTGAGATGTTTCGTAATCTGGCATTTTACAATACATTGCCGTCTTTTTGGACTGTGGTGCTTGGATTTCTCGAGAGCGTAGCTGCAGTTATTCTGGGGGTATATGTATTCTACAGGAATCAGGATGAGTTCATATTAAATATATAGGAGCGGTTATCATATGGGAAATGACGCGATTGTGACGGTTGACCAGGTGTCAATGAAGTTCAATTTGTCTTCGGAAAAATTTGACAGCTTCAAGGAATATGTCATAAAAAGCATAAAAAGACAAGTCTCTTATGACGAGTTCTGGGCGCTTAAGGATGTTTCTTTTGAGGTCAGGCGGGGAGAATCGCTGGGGCTGGTCGGGCTGAACGGAAGTGGGAAGAGTACGATGTTGAAAATCATAGCCGGTGTATTAAAGCCTACAAAGGGATTGGTGTCGGTCAGAGGAAATATGGCGCCTCTCATTGAACTAGGAGCAGGATTCGACATGGATCTGACTGCCAGGGAAAATGTTTTTTTGAATGGGGCTCTTCTGGGGTATAAGCGTTCTCAGATGGAAGCACAATATGAGGATATTGTGAGATTTTCGGAACTGGAAGAATTTATGAATGTTCCGGTCAAGAACTTTTCTTCCGGTATGGTGTCAAGACTTGCCTTTGCGATCGCGACAATCGGAATTCCGGATATCCTGATCTGCGATGAAGTCTTGTCAGTAGGGGATTTTCATTTTCAGGAAAAGTGCGAGGAACGAATCGGGAAGATGCAGGAGAAGGGAACTACCATACTTTTCGTATCCCATAGCCTGGAACAGGTGCGGAAGATTTGCGACAAAATTGTCTGGCTCGAAAAAGGGCATTTGAAAATGTTCGGAGACGCGGAAGACATCTGTAAAATTTATGCGGAATCATAGAGATTTTGTATCAGTTTTTTATGTGGTGCCGCAGAATCAGAAAATGATCAGAACAGAGGGCTTGCAGGCTATGAAAAAAAAGTTGAGTATCATTATATTGAGCATAGGAGCATTGATTTTCGCCTGGCTCTATGCTCATATTGATAAAAATATATATCTGTATGACCGGAATACGGATGCAGCCGAGCTGGTCGGAACCGGGATTTTGCTCAGCGGGGAAGAGATTACGCAGTCCTTTACAAGTGTAGAGGATGCCATGGACGGGATTAATCTGAAAGCAACGGTTATCGGCGATACGGAGGATATAAATATAGAATATTCTTTGATCGATGAAGAGAGCGGCGAAGCAGTCAGGACAGAAACCGTGCAGGGAACAGAGATAAAAAATAACAAATTCAATATATTGAGATTTCAGACGTTGAAGGATACAAAGGGAAAG
Source organism: Faecalicatena sp. (assembly GCA_009774255.1). Classification (GTDB taxonomy): domain Bacteria; phylum Bacillota; class Clostridia; order Lachnospirales; family Lachnospiraceae; genus Schaedlerella. Next base: position 2,990 of record VSNK01000026.1, on the reverse strand, counting down.
AATTATATACTGAGATTGACAGAATCCGGAACCGGTGATAATGCCGGCATCAGTTTCTATCTGAGTGAGAGAGAGGGCCAGGGTGGGATGCTGAAGGTGAAAGGGCAGGAGACAAAGGGAATTCTTGCGGTCCGTACACTGACCCATCGATTTGACTTGGAGACATTTTTTGTTTTATTGGGAATTTTGGCATTTATCGCCGGATTTATGAATGTTCTTTACAGAATGTTCCAATAAGGGTAACTACTCAGCACAGGATAGCGCATTTACTGCGCTATCCGTACGAAAACGTATAAATCGCAAGAGCAATCCCCATTGCCGCAGGCAATTTTCATGGGATTGCGGCGTAACTACGAAGGTACTGAGTAGTTACCGATAAGGAGGAGAAAAAGCGATCATGGAGAATCAATTTAATGTTACAATATGTAGATTTCATACAAAGGTAAAAAATAAGCTGCTGATTATCGGCTGGTTTTGTGAAAACGAGATCGGGGAGAATCAACTGCTTGTGTGTCTGGATAGAAAGAAACTGCCTTTTTCCATGGAAGAGATCAAGATCGGGGGAACAAGCCTGAGGACACGGAAAAATGGTGTGATTACAAAGCAATATTATTTATGGGTTGATCTGCCCAGAAGCTGGAAAGAATGCAAATGCCTGGAAGTAAAGAATTTTTATAAAGGAGTTGGCAATACGGCATATTCTATTTCCGTATCCACTTTGATAAAATATGAGAAGCATGTACAAAAGTACATCGACAGAGTCGATGCAGGGAAGGATAATTTTCAGATTTCCGGTTGGTATATCGACCAGGGAGGGATGAAGCTTTGCTTTCGTGACGACACGGGAAAGGAGTATCCGGCAGAGATTATCCGAAAAGTCAGGGCAGATGTGAGAAAACAATACCCTGAAAATACACAGGACGAGGTGATCGGGTTCATAGCCTCTTACAGCGGAACAGTGCCTAAGAAGCTCAAGATATGCTTCGAGGGATCGGACAGGTACGCGGAGGACACGGTAACTCTGCTGCGTACCCCGGTTGGCAAGGGGATTTCATTTGTCAGGACAACCTGCAAGAAGGTACAGGTATACTATCAGCAGTTTGGTCTCAACGCTACGGCTCATCGGGCGGTGGAGAAGCTGACAGGACATGAGGAATCCGTATACAATACGTGGCTGGAAGAACATCGTCCTTCCGCGGCTGAACTGGAAAAACAGAGAGCCCATGTGTTTGAATTTTCTCCCAAAATTTCAGTCATTGTGCCTCTTTATAAAACACCGAAAAAGTATCTGATTGAGATGATTGAATCTGTCAGGAAACAGTCCTATGAAAACTGGGAGCTTTGCCTGTCGGACGGAAGTGGTGAAGATTCCCCGATTGAGCATATCCTGAAAAAATATGAACAGAAGGATCGGAGGATTAAAGTTGTATATAACAGGCACCAGCTTCAGATTTCCGACAATACCAATGAAGCATTAAAGATATCCACAGGAGATTACATTGCCTTTACGGATCATGACGACATGCTGGAGCCGAACGCTCTGTATGAATGTGTAAGTTTGCTCAATAAAGAACCATCAACAGATATCATTTATACGGATGAAGATAAAGTGAATATGAGCGGCAGAGAAAATTACGAGCCGCATTTTAAACCGGATTTTAATCCGGACATGTTGTATAGTGACAATTATATCTGCCATTTGTTCGTGGTTAGAAGAAAGATTTATGAGGAAGTAGGTCCTCTGAGATCTGAATTTGATGGTTCCCAGGATTATGATTTTGTGCTGCGCTGTGTGGAACAGACCTCCCGCATCCGGCATATTCCGAAGATCTTGTATCACTGGCGTGCCCATAAGAATTCTACGGCCGGAAATTCTGGATGCAAGTCCTATGCCTACGATGCCGCGATCAGGGCAATCCAGGCTCATTATGACAGGCTGGGTATCCCGGCCAAGGTAGAGATGACGGAACATACGGGACTCTACCGCTCCAGGTATACGATTCAGGGAAATCCTATGGTGTCCGTTATTATACCGAATAAAGACCATATTGAGGAGCTCAGGAAATGCATTTCGTCATTGGAAGAAAAAAATGCATATGAAAATCTGGAGATTATTATTGTTGAGAATAACAGCGAAAAAGAGGAGACTTTTGCATATTATAAAGAACTGGAAGAGAACAATCCCAGAGTAAAAGTGGTATTTTGGGAGGAAAAGGAATTTAATTATTCGGCAATCAATAATTTCGGAGTAAAGCATGCCTCAGGAGAATACCTTCTGCTCTTGAACAATGATATAGAATTTATTACAAAAGACTGTATAGAGGAATTATTAGGGCCATGCCAGCGCAGTGACGTGGGAGCGGTAGGAGCCAGACTGTATTATGAAGACACTACACTTCAGCATGCGGGAGTGATTGTTGGCCTGGGCGGAATGGCAGGACATCCGTTCTATGGATTCCCGGCCGAAGATGTCGGATATTTTGGCAGAGTTGTGATTGCACAGGATTACAGCGCGGTCACGGCGGCCTGTATGATGCTGAAAAAATCTGTTTTCGAGCAGGTAGGCGGGTTTGACGAGCAGCTTGCAGTCGCTTATAATGACGTAGACCTGTGTCTGAAAATAGGGGAAGCGGGTTATCGGATCGTCTATGATCCTTTTGCGGAGTTGTACCATTATGAATCCAAAACAAGAGGATATGAAGATACGAAAGAGAAGACAGAGCGTTTCCGCTCGGAGATTGAAATCTTCCGTAAAAGGTGGGAGAAAATACTTCGTGACGGAGATCCAAATTATAGCCCAAACCTTACATTGAAGGAAGCGAATTTCGGGCTGAACCTGGATAAAGACTCAAAATAGGTTACAGTTCACTGGCCAGCCAGCGAACTGTAACAAATCTGGCCTGTTTCAAGTTGCCTTACGGCAAGAGGCCGGATTCCAACCCCAGTACGTACTGGCCTGTGACCGTGCAGCGTAGTGCACGGCCCAGGAG
>VSNK01000259.1 GCA_009774255.1 Faecalicatena sp. | reverse complement strand
ACTTATTATATATAATAAGTGCATAAAGGTAAAGAGAAAAAGAAAGGAAGAAAAATTTATGGGTACTTTGGGAAAGTATGGAAGAAGCGTGTCGATCATTGGGGTTGGCTGTACTCCATTCATGTACACGGTGGACAATCCGGAGACGAACGGACTCACGGAAGGTGAAATGTTCGGGTACGCAGCACTGAAAGCGATGGAAGATGCAGGGGTGAATCCCCGGGATGTGGATTTTTATTTCCACGGCGAGGCAAGTCCGCTGAACGGTTCCAATTATCTGACGCCGAATGTTCAGGTTGCCAATTGGTTTGGAATGAAGGGGAAGGGTTCTATCCATCATTCGGAAGCGTGCTGTACGGGCTACCTCGCGATCGAGCAGGCAGTCAACGCGGTTGCCTCCGGAAAATACAATTGTGTGCTCACCGGAGCGGTAGAGTTCGGGGACAGCACGCCGGCTCCTGCAGACAGTGTGGAAACTCCGAAGCATCCTTATAAGAGAGATAAGATGACCATGGAGAAATTCCTCAAAACTACCGCATGGCTTTATGACCGTACTTATACGAGAGGCCTGATGGCAGGGCAGGAGCTGATCTACGACGACGCGGCGGAGTGGTATGTAAGGACCAGGGGCATTACTGCTGAGCAGATGAACAATACCCTCAACTGGATGTGTATCAATAACCGGAGAAATGCTTCCGTGAATCCTCTGGCCATCGAGAGAAAGACCTATGAAGCCCTTGCGGAAGAAGCAGGCATGACATTGGATGAATACATGAATTCTCCGTACAATCCGCGTATGGGAGATTTCCTCCGCGCCGGCGGTGTAGAACTGAAATGTGACGGTGCGGCCGCGGCAATTGTGTGCGCGACGGAAATGATACCGGAGATTGCGAAGAATCTGAAACATAAGCCGATCGAGGTCATTGGAATCGGAAGCGCGGCCTGCGAAGCGACGACTCCTCATTTCGAGGTGCGCGCTACGGAAGAGGCGGTGCGCCAGGTCTATGAATTGACCGGATTGACAGGTGAAGACCTTGACCTGTTCTATGCAAATGACTTTATCATTACTTCCCATCTGGTATCTGCCGAGATCGCGGGATACTTGCCTTACGGCGAGGGCTGGAAATATATCTGCGAAGGACGGACCGCGTGGGACGGCGACAGGCCGATCAACACGAACGGCGGACGGACCTCTTTCGGACATGCGCATGCGGCTTCCGGACTTGCGGATGTATACGAAGCGTGCAAGCAGATGTGGGGAGAATGCGGTGACCATCAGGTGAAGAAGCTGCCGAAGACGACGATGCTCCGGGGATACGGCGGGGCTCAGAATGTGGCGGCGGTCGTGATTCGTACTTTAGAATAGAGAAGGAAGGTAGATGGGAAGTATGAGTATCAAATTAGAAAAAGTAGTTGAGAAGTTTTATCAGGGCCTGGAGGAAGGAAAATTTCTCGGACGGAAATGCCCGAAATGCGGAAACGTAGAATTCCCACCGGTATATGCCTGCAATGCATGCGGCAATTATGAGACGGAGTGGTATGAGATCAGCGGAAAGGCAAAGCTGCATTCGATCGTTCTTCCGGCAGCGCTGTCCTCAAAGCCGGAATATAAGAAGCTGGGCAAGTATGCCTACGGCGAAGTGGAATTGGAAGAAGGAACCCGGTTGAACGCGGTCGTACGCGGCATCAGCAAGAAAAACAGGGCGGAGATGTCGGCAAAGCTCCCGCTGAACTGCCATGCGTCCGTGTTTGAACGGGAAGGCGGATTCAAGACCGTTGTATTTGACCTGGATGAAGAATAAGAGAACAGGCTCAGGATAAAAAATAAAATGAGAATCAGGGAAGAGAAAAGGAGACAATATCATGGAAAGAAAAGAATTAGAAGCACAGGTAATCAATATGGTGGCGACATCCTATAAGAAGGATGCGGCAGATCTTACGACAGAGACCTTATTCAAAGAGGATCTCGGCGGCGCGTCCATTCAGATGGTGGCGCTGGTATCCGAGATTGAAAACGAACTGGATGTGGAACTGATGCTGGCGGACGCAAGTGCCTGCGAGACGATCGGAAACCTGGTTGACTTGATTGAAGGAGAAATGTAAGAAATGAGTGTACTGGATCAAATCTATTTGAAGGCAAAAGAAAATCCGCAAAAAGTAGCTTTCCCGGAAGCAATGAATGAAAAGATGATGCAGGCCGCGTATGAGACAGGGAAAGAGGGTTACATCATTCCCGTGCTCGTGGGCGACGGCAGCGAGATCAGAGAGGCAGTCAAAGAGAGAGGCTATGAGGAAAGCGTATTTACCATTGTGGATATCCATGAAGAAGAGTATAAGAAAACGCTGATTGAGAAATATGTGGCGCTTCCGCAGACTATGCTGAAGGAAAAGGCGCTGAACCGGCGGATGCAGGACCCGTTATACTACGCGATGGTCATGCAGGCAGTGGAGGAAGCGGACGTGACCTTTGCGGGAATTGACAATACCACCGGCGACGTTCTCCTGGCAGGACAGATGATGATCGGATTAAAAGAAGGAATCAGCACGATTTCCAGCATCGGCCTGTGCGATATCCCGGGTTACCAGGGAAGTGAAGGTTCTCTTCTGACCATCGGGGACAGTGCGGTATGCACCAATCCGGACGCGAACCAGCTGGCGGATATCGCGATTTCTGCCTGCGATACGGTAAAAGCGCTGCTGGACTGGGAGCCGAGATGTGCCATGGTCAGCTATTCGACTTTGGGAAGCGGACAGGGAGAGCTGATCGATAAGGTGGTCGAAGCGGTGAAGATTGCCAATGAAAAACGCCCGGATCTTGCGATTGACGGTGAGTTCCAGTTTGACGCGGCGATTTCACCCGCGGTTGCGGAAAAGAAAGTGAAGAGAGAGAGCAAGGTCGCAGGAAAAGCCAATGTAGTGATCTGGCCGGATCTGAATGTGGGAAATGTGGGAGTCAAGCTGATTCAGCAGTTTGGACATGCGGATGCCTACGGGCCGATGCTGCAGGGATTTAACAAAATTGTATGTGACTGCTCCAGAGGGGCGCCGGTTTCTGAGATCAAGGGAAATGTGGTGATCAGCGCGGTACGCGCGGCAGGAAGCAGGTAAAGAGCTGTTCAGGTTACGGTTCACTCGGCATCCGATATGAGAAAAAAATAGCCGTAGAGCGGGGTAAAAGTATCGGAGATGCATTTTTGCGAATGGTGCGGAGTGAACTGTATTTTATTGAGAAAGCAAGGGTGAACATATGAGTGAATATAAAATTTTAGCGATCAATCCGGGTTCGACCTCTACAAAGATTGCACTGTTTCAAGGTGAGAAATGCCTGTATTCGAAAAATGTGTCCCACGACGCGGCAGAACTGGATAAGTTCAAGTCATTGACGGATCAGCTTCCTTACCGCCGGGATATGATTCTTGAGCTTTTAAAAGAGGCGGATATCACATTGGACGATGTGGATGTTTTTGTAGGCCGCGGAGGGGGGCTGCTGGCCATGGAAGGCGGCACCTATGAGGTGACGGAGCTGCTGCTGGACCATGCAAGAAATTTTGCCAACGGCGTGATCCATCCGGCCAGCCTGGGTTCCCAGCTTGCCAATGAATTCGCGGAAAAATACAATGCGAAGGCAATGGTAGTCAATCCGCCGGATGTGGATGAACTGCAGGATCTGGCCAGAATGACAGGAATCAAAGGAGTGAACAGGATCATCCATCTTCACGCGCTGAACTTGAAGGAAACAGCCATCCGCCACAGCAAGGAAGTGCTTCACAGGAAATATGAGGAATGCAACTACGTGGTGTGCCATATCGGCGGAGGAATTTCCGTTTCCGCGCATCGGCAGGGCCGGATGGTGGACGGATATGATATCGTAGGCGGAGAAGGCCCCATGGCGCCTACCCGCTGCGGAAGCATCGCGGTGGCTGACCTGCTGGCATATATCCGGGACAACAACCTGGAGATCGCGGACGTGAAGAAGCTGTGTACCCGCAGCGGAGGATTTATCAGCCATGTGGGGATCTCCGATGCGCTGGAGCTTACCGAGCGCGCGAAAAAGGGAGACAAATATGCGGAAATGCTCTGGAATACGATGATCTACCAGATTGAAAAATGTATCGGTTCCATGGCAGCCGTGCTCCATGGAAAAGTGGACGGGATTCTGCTGGGCGGCGGAATGGTACATAATCAGGATCTGGTGGAGCAGATCAAGGAGACTTGTTCCTTCATCGCGCCGGTGACCGCTTATCCGGGAGAATTTGAGATGGAAGCCATGGCAGCCGGAGCAATCCGTGTGCTGGATGGGGAAGAAGAACTGAAGCAATACACAGGAAAGCGTGTATGGGAACGGTTTGATTTTGAATAATGATTCGAAACGGCAGACAGCTCTTTAGCCTGCCGTTCTGAAACAGGAGTCAGGATATGGAAGAGAAAAGGGAAAAAAGAATCCGGATGCTGACGCTGGCCTTTGGGATTGCGCTGCTGCCGCCGATCTGGGCGGTGCTGAGCCCCTATGCGGGTATCACGACCGGAGCGGTGGCGCTGATCTGCGCCGGGCTGTATGTGGCAAACGGAAATCAAAGAAAAGATGCGCTGAAGATCACGATTGGTTTTCTATGCGGAGATCTGTGGGCGGTGCTGGCAATCGGGATCATGGAAGCGCTGCCGTTTCACCCCAATGCAGAATTATACGGTACCCTGTTCGTGCTGGGCGGCCTCGCTGTCATCATAGGGGAGACATTTGCGAAATATATCTTTGTACCGTCCTGGCTGTGCGGCTGGGCGATCGGGCTGACCATTATGGGGCCGATGAAGATGGAGGATATCGGAAGCCTTCCGATTCAGATAGGAGCGGCAATGATCGCGGGCGTCGTGTATGTAGGAATCGGAGTGGACGCATTTCAGAAAATGCTGTTGAAGAAATTCGGGGTATTATAGGCACTTAACAACGAAATCTTGCACATTTTGGCAAAATTTTGGTTCCGGCTTGTCCGGGTTAGGTTGAAAATGAGGAAATCCTGCCGCAGTATTGCGGCAGGATTTCTGTATGTGACAGTGACGGGGGGCTTTTCACCCGGTGATGGTTATTATAGCTTGAATTCGTAAAATAGATCTTGCCAAGGATCGGTGAATAGTGTATAATTTTGCAGGAAATTTGCACCTATAGATGCGGCGAAAAGCCTGTGGCTGCGGAATTGGAAAAGGGAGAGAGAATTCACCATGGAATGCGCAGTTTCTTAGAAAATGTAGGGAAATAGTTTGTATAGATTGCACAGTTCCTTTGAATCAGGGGGTAAAAGTATGTGGTTATTCGATTTGTTTGGAAAAGGCGGTAAAGGAAAGCCGCCGGAAAATGAAAAAAATAAAAATGAAAAAAAGAATGGGGAAGACAATCCTGCGGAAATTGCGGTCTATTCCGGCATGCGGGTAGAGGTGACGACCTTTGACGGCAGTCTGCTTTTTGTTGCAAAGCTGATGAACCATCGGCAGAACCAGGCTGAGCTGCAGCAATATTCTGAGACAGAGCTTTCTAAGAAGCTGCTGCAACAATACTACAAGGAGGAAGCCGGGGAAAAGCAGACTGAGGAAGCCGAAACGGTGGCGGACTGGGAGAAAAAGGAGAAGGCGCTTCAATTGGCGGAAGCCAGGGAGAAGCAGGCGGAGGGTTCCGAGGCGAAAGCCGGGGAGACACAGGCGGAAGATTCCGAGGCGGAAGCCGGGGAGACACAGGCGGAGGACTCAGAAGCAGCAGAAGCCAGGGAGACACAGGAGGAGGCTTCTCAGGGAGGACCACTTCATGTGAGAATCCGCGGATACAGTGACCATGAAAAAAAGGCGGTTTATATGGAGGGCTTCATTACGCCCGGACAAAAGCATACATGGAAGGTTGAGTCCTTAACGGTTGCCCGGATTGGAAACGAACGCGCTTTCTTCCGTCTGGATACGGATCTTGACGCGGTGGTCACTACGTTCGGCGGGTTTTCGGCCGGAGAACAGAACTGCAGAATGCTGAATATCAGTGTCGGCGGTGCCTGCATCCTTACGGAGCAAAAATTCCATGAAGGGGACAAATTCCTTCTGAAAGTAAAGCTGCTTGAGGACAGACCGATGTCCGTGATGTTCTGTGAGGTACTGCGTATCATAGAGAGGGATGACTCTAAATATGAATATGGGTGCCGCTTTTTAGAATTGAACGAAGAGGATCAGGAGAAAATTACACACAATATATTTGCAGCCCAGCTCGCGGAACGACGTAAAAAGCGAGGGGGAGCCTGATCGGCAAGGAGATTAAAAACGAGTAAAATGCTGATGGCGCATATAATACACGGTGATTTTGTTACAGTTCACGGCCTAACCGGCCGTGGACTGTAACGCAACCAGCCCATTGAAAAGTCGCCTGACGGCGAGGGGCTGGTTGTTAGCAACCGCTATTTTACTGGCCGGATGCCTTGCAGCAGGGTGCAAGGCACCGTGAATAGTAACGTGATTTTACCCTATCATCAACGATATTTTCTCTTGTATTTCCCTACAGTCATGTGCTACAATAGGAGAAAGCATATTTTCTAAAATTTCTTATACCGGAACGTCTGGTTCCGGTATATCTCAGAACGATACATTTCTACTCAGGGGCTTTAACGTCCTGCCTTTCAGAAAATTCATGCTTTGATCCACTTTAAGCAGAAGGTTTTCTGATTCGGCTTCGGAAAATCTCCTTACAACAACTGAAAAAGGAAATTTTATCTGGCATGCTGATCATGTGAAAGCTATTCGGAAAATGCCATTCCGACATCCGACAATTCCGGTATTTCGCCATACTTCACAAAAAGGGTACTTTATCGGCCATTGATTTACAAAAGAAAGGAACTATATTTTATGTCTGAAAACCTGAATATTGATTGCACAAAATTATGGGATGAAATCCTCAAAGCGATTGTGGATGTCATGCCGGAACAGCTGTTTCCTCTTTTCAAGGAGGTCTATGGAAAAGACTATCCGAAAGGAACGCCCATCACCATACTTTCCACAGAATACTCCACGTATCAGGAGAGCCCCGACGCTCCGCCCGGCTCCCGCCTGACGGATATTACACTGCTCGTGGGCGGTACGGATTGCTACCACATTGAGTGTCAGATGCGCAATGAAAAAGAAATGGTCATCCGCATGGTTGCGTACGACCTCCACGTTGCCATGCGGTATATGGTCTCCGAGGATCAGACCTCCGGCGGGCTGGTCATGCATTTTCCGCGTTCCACCGTGATTTATCCGGAACAAAACCGGAATCTCCCGGAAGATCTCCGCTGCCGTATAATCTTCCAGGACGGAAGCGAACACATTTACCAGATTCCCACCGTCAGGATCCAGTCCTATTCTTTACAGGAAATCCGCGAAAAGCATCTGACGCTTTTCACCCCTTATGTATTGCTACGGCTACGTCCGAAATTGAATCCAAAAAGAAAGCACAAATTGACCAAAAAGGAATTGACAGAGCTTGTGGAGGAGATTATATTAGTCTTAAAGAAGGAATTATCCGACGGATATCTGACAGAACGGGAATTTGATGACTATATCAATCTCTTCCGTACTGCCGCGAACAGAATATTTAAAAGTGCAAAACATGCCAAATTCCGAAAGGAGGTTGATCATATGACAAAACCACTCATAGAATTGCCCAGCGTCCGTGAGAAAAGGCTGCGGGCTGAGATTGCTGAAAAGGACTTTGCTCTTGCTGAAAAGGATTCTGCGCTTGCCGAAAAGGATGCCGAAGTTGCCCGTTTGAAGGATATGCTGGTTAAGCATCATATTGCTATGGCCCCATAGTTCAATCAAATTCTCTGTGGTTCTATGCTGTGGAATAGGATATATAGCGTCCAAAGAGCAATATATGCTATTTATTGTGTCAGGCCGCATTTTGAATTGCCTGTGGTAATGGGCGGCCTGAATACCAGCTTTTATGTGCTTCCTCCCGACCAATCAGCGTGGTGATTGGTCGGGATGTGACATGTAACGAGGAATCTCTTATGTATTTTTATATTTTTACTTTTCTCTTGTATTTCCCTACAGCCATGTGCTACAATCCCGTCTTTAACACTTACAGAAGAGTAAAATGGCGCAATCCCTTGAATTTACAGGGGTTGCGCCTCTTTTTCTATTTTTG
>VSNK01000258.1 GCA_009774255.1 Faecalicatena sp. | reverse complement strand
TCGCCTGAAGATACTTTGATCCATGATGGAAGATTCATGTGTTGTAAATAATAACTGCATACATTCCTCACTATGCATCTGCATAAACAATTGTAAAAATCGTTCCGTCAGTTTTGGATGTAAACTTCTTTCCAACTCATCTACCACATACAGCATATCCTCTCTTTTACTGAGCAGCATATCCATTAAATCAAATAACCGCCTTGTGCCATCGGATTCTTCCTCAAAGCCAAAATCGAAAAAGGACTTCGCATGATTCAAGCGGATCGTTGTTACTTTCGGTTCTGAATGGCCTGCTACCTCAATATTAAAGAAACTTTCGTTTGATCTCATGGTCATTCTAAAAGACGAATTTTCCTGTTCTTCAATGCGGTTTTTCACATGGCGCATAACTTTGTCAAATACTGCTTTCGGCATGGTATTTGACAATTCATCTAAGGAAATCTCCTCCGTTTTTACTTTACTGATTCCTGTATCAAACGTCTCAATCAGTTTGTTAATTAACTTTAATGAGTCCGTATCATAATAATACTCTAAATCAATTAACGGTGTATTCGGAGTAATTACTGAGATATGATTCTGTATCCAGTCATATACATCTCTGAAAAATAACAACTTGGAACGTACTGAGTATTTTTTGCCCCGATTCATTTCTGCTAAAAATAATGAAGTCTCATTACCTTCAAAATCATCGGCATAAATTTCAAATTTGTTTTTCTCTGTACTTGTCAGGGAAATGGATTCATCTAATACCGGTCGCTTATTTCTTTCTCTTTCAAAAAGGCAGCGTGCGGTTCCATTTTGGTAAAGCTCATACAACCATTCCGCTGTGATTTTTCTCTTACTCAAAACCACAGAAAAACCATAAGCATAGAACTTTTCATCAACTGTAATCTGAACTTCAAAACTACTTTCTCTTTCTTTGTTTTCTTCTCTATTTTTACAGAACATACCTACCGCTTCCATTGGAATGCCATTACTTACACATTCTTTAAAAAAGCGAAAAAATTCCACCAAATTTGTTTTACCAGCAGCATTCGCACCATACACCACACCGTATTTCAATAATTGTGTACTTTTTATTTTCAATCTATGATTTGCATTTGTACGTATTTTGTTGGAAGAAATCATTGTCAATTCTGTTGCATTGTCAAATGACTTGAAATTTTCTATACTAACTTTTACTAACATCGCAGTGTACCTCCACCATCAGTATATGCATTTTCTGTTGCAAAGTCAACCATAATTTCCTCTTTTGGAGATTTTTTCACCAAATACTCAATTTATTGCCATAGCATAATATCTGTTACTCAATTGGGGAACATAAACTGCAGGAATAAAAAATCGGGAGATATATGGTTTATACGCCCCATATATTTCCCGATTTAGAGAATGCCAGTTCTATATGCTTTTTGAAATTTGATCTGCTGTTTTTATTACTGCCAAAATATCTTCTGCACAAACTTCAAATGGCATATTCCCCATGGTGTCATTTTCTGCGCAGCTCGCTGTTGCAGCTTCCATTAACCGTTTTTCACAGGCGGACGCTTCATAGTAGGTTGCCAGTGCATCACCGATACCTGCCATCAGGAAACGGACAGGCGCCTTTGCAATAATCTCGGTATCCATGATTACTATATCCGGATTCGCAGTCAGGGGGAGATACTGCTCAAACGCGTCTGATTCCGTATAGATAACGGAAAGACGGCTACATGGTGCGTCGCTGGACGCTACTGTAGGTACTATGATTACAGGAAGGTGTGCATAATAAGAAACTGCTTTCGCTGTATCAAGAGTCTTTCCTCCGCCAAACACGTTGAGCCGAAAAGAACTATTATCATTCTTAAAACTTAAAGAACATTGAAATGCCTTGAATGAATAAAACCACTGTATGTCGGTGCAGGGCAGGGGCTTTGCTTTTTATGCCAAAGAAACGAATAGCTTGACAATATTTCCCGATAACCCTACAATAAATAAGAAAAATATTATCTTATCTGCTTTCAGAATTGGAGGATTCCTATGGAAGAACATATCGTACGCGTTGTTGACCGGGTCTTTGATATTATTGAACAACTTGCTGCTTCAAATATCCCAATGAACCTTTCGGAAGTCTCTAAAGCGACGGGCATGAGTAAAAGCACAGTTCACCGTCTGCTGGCTTCCATGTGTGCCCGTCATTATGTGGAAAAGAATGAAGACAACACCTACTCAATCGGCTACAAATTGATGGAGACTGTCAGCCTTCATATTAACAGCCTGGAGCTTTTAACAGAGGCAAAGCCTTTCTTAAGCAATCTGTTGCGGGATCTGCACCTGACTGCACATATGGGGGTTCTTGACGGCTGCGATGTCATTTATCTGGAAAAGCTGGACATTTACCCCAATACAATGCTTTATACACAAGTCGGTTTTCGTTCTCCTGCCTATTGTTCCTCCATGGGAAAATGTCTCCTGTCATGCCTGTCCGGAGACGAGCTGGAAGAGGCTCTGTATGGATGTACCTTTAAGAAATATACACCAAATACGATTACTAACATTCGACAATTCAAGAAATATCTTCGTGACGTACGCCGTCAGGGATGGGCGATGGATGACGAGGAATACCAGTTAGGCCATCGGTGTATAGGCGCGCCGGTATATGATTACCGCGGCACCCCAGTCGCTGCGATCAGCGCAAGCGGCTCTGTCAGACAACTTCCAGACGATATTCTAGATTCTGTAATCCAGGAGGTAAAACAGGCTGCCGCCGACCTTTCAAGAAAGATGGGGTATATTGGATAATTCTAAGACATTAACTGCATCTCCTGCTGTGCCATCCCGCATAGCCATGCCGTACCGGGGATTCCCGCGGCAATTGCCAAATGTCCTTGCAAGCATGACTACTTGGCTCGTTGCTTCGCGGGAATAAATATCCTCAACCTTACTTCGCCGCTTCAAACACCGCATCCAGTGCCGAGATTAAATCCTCTGCCTTTTCAATCTCGGTGGAAAGTCGAATCGTATTCAGTCGGATTCCCTGTTCCGCAAGCCCTTCCTCCATGCTCTGGTTATAAGTGGTGGCGGCTGACTGGCGGGGCTCTCTGAAACCTCCCGATAACGCAATCAGTCTATCTCTGCTACTTTTTTTTGAAAAACAATTCCAACTGCTGCCAGCGTCAAAACAAAAATAATTAGAATATCTGAAAAACTTTCACTATGATATGCTCCATTATTTGTAATAATAAGCTGACGCAAAAGCAAAGCTATAAGAGATGTAATAATCGTAGCCGGAACAGATTTTTTTATCATTCCTATCACAAAAGGCCACCAAAACAAAATACTACATACAACAATACTAATAACTGCCGCAGGTATCCATTCCGATAAATATGTCATTTGAAAAGAGCCTTCCAACATGTCGAAGGCCGCATCCATGCCAATGATATAACCACAACAGCAGATATAACCCACAAACATTGAAATAGAAATAAATACAACTATCAGAATCATTTTTACAGCGATAAGATGCTTTTTATTCAGCGGGTATGAGAATAGAATGGTAATAGTCCTTTGATTATATTCATTAATTATAAAAGAAGATGTGAGAACAGATGAGTACACTAAAAAAATAAACGACATCAAAAGCCCGATTAAAAGGAAGGTACTGTCATAAGTATCTTTTGCCTGTGTCGGATCTGCCATGCTGTCAATCAGAGACACTGTAATAAACAAAATGCTGAAAACCACTGCAATAGCTGAAATTATCATTTTTTGAACAAGCCTAAATTTTTTTAACTCAAGTTTAAACAAATGGGTCATATGATCCCCCCTCCTCTGCAAGATGAAAAAAATAATCCTCAAGACTGTTTTGTTTTCGCCCAATACTTTCTAGCCCGACACCATTCTTTACAATCAGTGCTGATATTTCTTTTCCAGATATGTCTGTATCATAAATTCTTATTACGGTATCACTCACAACGGTAAAATGGGGACATTTGCCGCTTTGCTCTAAAATACGGGCTGCCCGGCTTACATCATCAACACTCAATTCTAAATATTCTGCCTGATATTCGTGAATCTCGTTAATTGAAATCTCCTTCCGCAATTTCCCATCTGAAATTATACCAATCTGTTCGGCAATCTGCTCCACCTCTGACAAAATATGACTTGAAATAAAAACAGACGTACCATAATCCTGATTCAGTTTCTGAAGCAGCAGACGCATTTCTCTGATTCCTTTCGGATCAAGAGCATTAATTGGTTCGTCCAAAATAAGCAGCTCCGGTTTTGTCAAAACTGACCTTGCTATGGGTTGACGCTGTTTTATTCCCAGGGAATAATGAGATACCGCTTTTCCTTCAGCATCCTGCAAATCAACTAAATCTAAAACCCCAGCAATCCGTTCATAATTATGGTATCCCATGTAATCGCAATGCATTTCAAGATTCTGCCGGCCTGTCATTTTTTCATAGAAATATGGATTTTCAATAATGGAGCCAATCCGCTTTAAATATTCAAAACTATCATCACCTATTTTTTCGCCGAAAATATACATATCGCCAAAATCTGGTTGTACCAAACCCATAAGTAATTTCATAATAGTACTTTTTCCTGCTCCGTTTATACCAACAAAACCTACCAATGTTCGAAGAAAAGGGTCTCACAATGCGCTTAAGCCCCGGCGCTATCTGCAAAGGCCTGGCAGAGGAAGAACTGCTTAGGCGGGTGATGCAGAATCTCCTGAAAAACTGTCTGCAGTATTCTGTCGGTGAAGTGGTGGTTTCCACCACACAGGGTACAGATCTGCCTGTGCGTCTCCCACATAACCGCACACCCGAAGACTTCATCTGCATCTGTGTCCAGAATCCAATTGCCGGAGATTCCAAGCTGGATCCTTACAAAATATTCCAACGGTTTTATGTAGAACGAAAAGAACGCAACCAGTCTACCGGCCTGGGATTGTCTATCGTAAAACTCCTCGTGGAAAAAATGCAGGGGGAAGTATTTGCCATACGTGATGAAAATCTGCTGCGTATTGGATTTTATCTCAGAACCGGTCTCTGAAATCATTTTTTATTCATGGCGTTATACAGATCGCACCTTTCTTTCAAAGGGAAGCCTGCCAAGAAAAATGATTGCTGTGCCACTTCCCAGCAACAACAGAACTTGATATACACTTACGCCGTTTGAAACGGTTTTGAAGACAGCGCCGAGATTCTCGGTCTGCAGAGCAAGATACCAGCAAAACGATACCAAAAAGCCAACTGCCGTGTTTCCTGACAGGGTACTTGCCAGAAGTCCGATAAATCCCAGTGCCATAGCTGCTGTTAGTGTCCGGAACATGTAGGCATCCATGGGGAAGGAGCCTCCTTCCATCCGCATATATCCCTCGAAAGCGAGAATGAGCGCAGTTGTGCAGATCAGGGAAAGCCCGATTCTCAGCACAACGATAATCCGATATGAAAAGGGTCGCATAGTGATGATTGCGTCCATACCAACCTCCTGCTCCGGCTTTAACAGCGGCACAAACATAGGAAGCCCGACCAGCGCCACCATTCGTTCCAGACAATCCGCAGACTTTACGCTGTCGAGATTCGATATTCCGTAAATTAACGGCATCACCAGCAGGAGCAGAATTGCCGGGAAAAGGGTCTGCTTAATGTTCAGCCGTAAGTTTGAACCCGCGATGATAAGCAAATTTCTGGCATCCAAAGGTAAGTCCTCCTTTCCGCTTTATGCTGTACACGAGGACGGCCAAGCCCACAAGCACAGAGGCAACAAGGGAAACGGCAATCCTGTTTTGCACCAGCATTTGAATATTTTCTGTCATCCGTCCATAACCCTTTAGGGTATTGTGGCGGATAATGAGGTCAAACAGGCTGTAGTTCCCACCGGCCAGCTTATCGACGGTTGGCTTGCCGGTCAGCCAAATCAAGCCACTCAGCAAAATAGCCGTATAGTTTTGAAACAGCGCCGTCACCAACAGGCTGACCGCCATAACCAACAAGACCGTAGGCAGAATCCATGCCAGAGTGTACTTGACGAAGGCCAGCACATCCGCCTGTACGCCGACATTGGCGCAGTACTGCATTAAGACGAACAGGGATCTTACCGGCAGTATGAGGATGGGGAGCATAGCCATGCATACTGCGGCAACGTAGCGGGTGCAGATCAGCCTTGCGCTTGAAATCGCCCTTGGGTAAGTCAAGCCCTGCATTCTTCGGCGCTTATCCCGCAGCATCAGGTCAACGATCACAAAGGCAGGGAGGAACAGCGCCACAAGGGAAATGCTGTCGCAATAGTACCGGGCAAAGGCTCCGGTTACCCGGTCGCCCTCATAAAATTCCCAGTGCTGCCGCTCGGTAATCGGACTGTCCTCCATGTCATTCCCGAAATAGTACAGCTGCAGCATTGTCCAGCTAAAGTAGGAGTTACGCCCAATCATTTTGCTGATCTGCTCCATAATTTCTTTGAAACGGCCAAAAGACACCTGCATTTCAAAGTCGCTGCCTGCCTGCGGGGATGATTCTAAGGATGCTCCGCCGCCGGGAACATACTGCCAATCCTCCGGTTCCGCCACAAACTGCCCATTCTCATTTGTGCCTCCCTTACCCGGCTCCAGAATAAACGCACCGCCGCCGGAGATTGGCACATCTCCTATATTTCCTCCGTCTGTCCCGTCTGCAGCCTCATTTGCAGTCCCCTTCAGTGTCTGTTCACTAAGTCCGGTCAGTTCCATCAGGTACTGTAAAATCACCGCCTGTTTCTCCTCCGACATGGTTTTCTCTTTGACATAGCCAAAGGGGTAATACTCGTAACGGTTATCGCGGTAATTGTTTACCAGACGTTTCGTGGCCCCTGTCATCATGGCGCGTTCCATCGCTTCATCGGGGATGCTGCTGCGCTCATCCGCATAATCTCCGTTTGAGGCGATATAGAAAACCGAATTCGGGTCGCCGGTACGCCCAAGCTCACTTTCTACAACAGGCTCATATTGAAAAAGGCTGACCGCCAGCAGTGCCAAAACAAGCACCCAATATAAGATGCTCCGGGCTATTTTTTTACACTCCATTCCAAAGAGAACCATCATTTTTTCACCTCCTGCTCCAACTGCCGCAGCATCTCCATATAGCCGTCCTCCACCGTGGCCTCACAGGTCACAGGATTGCCGACAGCCGGCACACTGTCATGAAGAATACGGATTTTCACATCCGCCAAATGGCCCTGACTGGACAGGACACAATATTGATTTTGGATGGATGCCTGCCTGCTTTTGGGGACAGTCAACTCGTAGACCTTCCCCGCCGCCGTCTGCGCCAAATCCTCCACGGTTCCAGCAAACAGCAGTTTTCCGGCGTCCAGAACGGCCACCTTTTCACAGACCGTTTCAATATCGCTGACAATGTGCGAGGACACGATCACAACGCGGTTGCTGGAAAACTCGTTCAACAGCGCATAAAAACGAAGCCGCTCCTGCGGGTCAAGGCCAACTGTCGGCTCGTCGGCAATCAATACCTGTGGGTCGTGGAGCAGAGCCTGGGCAATACCCAGCCGCCGCTTCATACCCCCGGACAGCTTCCCGCACCTTTTCTCCCTGTCCTCCCACAGATTTACCCTTTGTAACAGATCAGGGATGCGTTGGCGCTGTACCCTCACCGGAAGGTTGGAGAGCGCAGGCAGATAGCGCATGGTCTGAAGCACCGACATATCCGGGTACAGGGAAAATTCCTGCGGCAAGAAGCCTATCAGGGACCGGATTTTCCGGGTATCCTCCAGCGGGATTTTGTCGAATGTAATGGTGCCGGAGGTCGGTTCCCGCAGGGTGGACAATATCTGCATCAGCGTTGTTTTCCCTGCCCCGTTTCGTCCCAGCAGGCCGAACATACCGTTTTCGATGGTAAGGGAGATATTGTCCAGTGCTGCCTTTTGTCCATAGTTTTTTTTTAGGGCTTGGATTTGTATTTCCATAAAAAAACTCTCCTTTCGAGTTGATAAGAAGAGTTTAACAGGGAAAAGTCTACATTCCGTCACAATAGAGAAAGTTTTTCGATTTTGATTTTTATAGTTACTCTTGCTCCGCCTTCCGACGCATTGTCAAGAGAGATTGTGCCGCCATGCTTCTCCGCTAAAATCTTGCAGATCGTCAGGCCGATGCCGAAATGCTCCTTTTCTTTCTTTCCCTTATAGAAGTAACCC
>VSNK01000257.1 GCA_009774255.1 Faecalicatena sp. | reverse complement strand
CAAACCTCATTTCACTTTTTGAGAATTTTCCGTCTCTGTTTTTCATAAAATCAAAAAATATCAGAAGCTCAAAAAACAACAAAATCAAAAAAACCGGAAATATCCGATATTATCGTCATGGTAAGCTGCCGTTTCACCATCTGCATACAGTTCTGTAACTTTTACAGGCACTTTCCTGCTTTCCACAAGATGATTGCAGAAATCGTATGCTGCGATCTCCTGACCAACAGATATAAGATATCCTTTCTCATATACGGCTCCTGCCAAAACAATGGTACTGTCATCCAGCTTCAGGTGGCTGTCCGTATAAATTCTTCCCCTGCAGTCTATACACAGATAATGACTCTCATAGCAATCCACAGATACGATATTTTTGACCTTCAGTTTTGAACCGGATGCATCTACAACATTTCGTTCGGCAGTAATCGCCAGACCGCCATTGAGTGTAATCGAAGCAAAAAGAATATTATCCCAGCCTCTCTTTCGAATCCCGCTCAATATCTTTCCATCCTTCAAAACCATGCAAAAATCTACGCCGGCAGCAGCCACTCCGACTACGGGCTTTTGAGGCAGTACAATCTGTTCATACAATTTTTCGGTTTCCAATTTTCCTTGTTCATTTACAGCAAATGTGCCATAGCGGTTGCAGTCTGCCCAGCAGACAGGGCGGTGATTCAATTTCAGCGAATATGCTTCATTTTCTTTTGTTTCAAATGTAAGAGTTCCCTGCTCCGGGTGAACTACGGTATCATCGGAAACTACAAATCTGGGAAGAAATCCGGCAAAAAGAGTACCTTTCTTAAGTACCCAAAGTTCGCCGTGTTCCCGCACGACTCTTTCCATATGCGTTCCCTGAAGCCGAACCTGTTTCGGCCTGTCAGAAGGATTCATGATTTTTACCAGTGACAATGCCGCGCTTTGTTCCTCTTTTCCGGTATAAAATGGCAGATCACACGCATCTGTATTCTTTGAAATCACAAGCTCATTGCCTCTGCCGTCCTGACTGTCTTCCTTACATCCTTTCAGAATAGCCTGACTTGACTCGAATGATGAACCGCTTTCCGCTCTTAGTTCCTGCTCCATGAATGCAACTGCGTCTTCCGGTATTTCCACCTTTCCAGCCTGCAGATGAAGATAAAACAGCAAAGTAAAACGAAGCGCCTCGGCACCACTGAACTTACGCTCCCCGCTCTTCGTCAGCCGCCGTACCGGCATACGGAGACTCTCTCCGTATTGTATAAAATCGGGGAATTCGGCCCTAGGTTCTGCCGTGGAAAGTCCATACTGATCCGTCTTGTGAAAGCGCGCGTCAGCCTGGTAAATCATACTCATGTGGTCCAGAAACCGTTCTTCATCTAACACAGCTTCCCCCGACCGGTATTTCCACCACGGATATTCTCCTTTTCCCGGCTTCCCGGTTCCCTCACTCAGAACCTCCATATAGCATTCCGGCATATTGAAATATTTAAGAAGCTGCTCGAAATGGGAACCTACCGCGATTTTTTCCTTTGGTTTTAATGCTTCCAGAAACCATAAGACCTGCATCGGATCGTCCAGAATTATGTTATATAGAATCTCAAAGTCAAAATATTGCTTTAACATCTCCAGATTGCGTATTTTGATTCCGTTCGGCAGCTGAATGGCCGCATTTTGAATTGACATGCTTTTATGCCCCCTTCTTTTTATTCATTCCATTGAAATAATGGCTGTTGTTTTTTGCTTTCCAAATATTTATTTACTTTATAGGGGGAATAGAGGCCTTCCTCCAGACAACACGAAATACAATAATCCCGCATGCTGCCCAAATCAAATGGCTGTCCGGCAAAAAGTAAAAATTCATTCGCAGCTAAATACTTCATTTTCAATACAAAACAGATACATCGAAGCTTATCGTGGTATTGCCTCCCGCGGCCAAAGCTGTCAAGCATCCTGTACCATGAATTGTGATCAAATCCCGCCCCCGTATAAATTTCTGTCAGCGTGACTTTTTCTCCTGCCTGCTTTCTCTCTTGTTTATAGGCCTCTATGTACTGATACAGTTTTTCTTTGAACTGAACTCTTTTCTGATATTTCTCCGACACAGATAATTGGCTTTCCTGCGGATTCCATTGAAACTCCTTCTCTCTCACCTGGTTCCTTCTCCGCAGGTCGGCTTCTTCGACAGCCTCCAGAAAAATCTGGGAATCCTCGCCGGATATTTCCTCATATTTCTTTCGCAATACCATCAGTTGCCCGGGAGTCATCTGCAGGATTGCCTCGCATAGAATCTCAAATGTCAGATTCCTTTTCTCCATTCTTTGTCACCTCCGTTGTTGCTGAATTCTTTCTAACTGTACGGTTGCAATCCGAAATCAAAATTTTATGCAATTTATTGCAATAAAACTTTGATTTTGGATTAGCAACCTACTCATGAATGAGTAAAAAACGGCTGCGTTAGCAGACGTAAGAGTGCGTCAGCACGGTTTTTGCGAATAGATGAGTAGGTTGGAGGCTCTTTAGAGCATCCAACCGTACAGTTAGAATTCTTTTTGTTATTTTCTCAACCGTGTCCGTATGTTTCCTTATTTAGTCATAAAATTGTTGTTGGTAAGGCTCCACCGCAAAAGCTTTTCATAAGTGCTCTTCTGTCCATTTAATTCAAAAGAGTTCTCTGTCCACCTATAGGAACCACAGTTTTTCACCTGCCCCGATTTGATAGAAATATTAGTAGGCAATGCCAAACGCTTACGCCGGTGGAAAGTGTTGGTAACTGAATCAAACTCTAAAAAATGAAGAAGTTCCTGCGTAGTCTTGCTGATTATTGCAAAGCATTTCTTTCCATCGACTTTGTATGGGCATATATCATCCTCACAGATAATCACGTGATCTCCCAGCCACCAGTTGAAAAGCTTAGGCCCCTCGGTTAAATAATCCCACCCGCTTGTGGTTCTGATTTTTGTATTTCCGGTGCACAAGTCAGTCTGGTAGCACCACCATTCCTCAACGGTAACATCATATGCAGCCGGCGGCCCGCCATAAGCCTCGTCTGCGGGAACATCCTTACATTGAAAGTCTGGTGAGTGCCACATTTTATTCCCTTTAAATGTTATAAATGTAGAACTGGTCTTATATATATTTCCGATACCATCATTTTCCAGCCAGGAATACTGTACATGTATCATAACTTCTCCTTTTCTGTTATATTTTCAGTTCATTAATAACTTTTTGCAGTTTCAATATGCAGAAAACTATAAGGAAATCTCTTTTTTCATCAAAATCTTACCATTTCCAACTAATTATTTCACATTGTATCATTTTTTGCTGATTTATACAACGACTCTCAGCCATTCACTAGTACAGCTTTGCATTAATCTTGAAGTAATAGTGCTCGATATTCGTGTCAGCTGTGCGTCTGCTAACCGACGGTGTAGTGGGCTACATCTAGGTTAGCAGGCGTGCAGATGGCGCGGATAGCGAGTGCTGATTACTCAAGAATTAATGCATTGATGTACTAGTATAACCCACAATAATTACCACTACCTTACGCGCAGGATAAATTTTCATGTGCAAGGAAGCTGAATGAGGCGATGCCGGTAGCATCGTCGATTGAAGCTGACGCGGCAGATGGAAATTTAGACAAGCGAAAGGTGTGGATAATTATCGTGGGTTATACTAGTACAGCGTTTCTTAGTCCCTCATATACTTAGTACTTACTATTTCCGCCATCGCCGCGTTGTCGTCAGTCAACAATGCCACCGCATTGCCTCCTTCCTCCGCCTTGCGCTGACAAAAATATCAAGCACTAAGTATATGGGGATCAAGGAAACGCTGTACTAGAGTCAGCACTGCTTTACTATTTTGATGCAGACTCTATTCCTACCAAAAAGACTCCGAAGCACGCTGATTTTAATAATGACTTTGTACAATAACATTCATTATATGATAACTTCTTACTTAATTGGATTCTTCAAACCGCTTTGCCTTTCCATAAAATGTCCCAACCGGCATTCCGCAGGCCTCTGCAGCCTGTCGGAGTGTTATTTTTTTCTCTCGCCAGTCGCAGTATATTTTTTGAAAATTATCCGGATACGGGAGTGCCGGACGGCCGAATTTCACACCTTTCTCTTTTGCCGCGGCGATTCCTTCCGCCTGGCGCTGTCGGATATTGGTTCGTTCATTCTCCGCCACGAAGGACAACACTTGCAGTACAATATCACTCAAAAAGGTTCCTACCAGATCTTTTCCGCGTCTTGAATCCAGAAGCGGCATATCAATCACACAGATATCAACCCCTTTTTCTTTTGTCAATATACGCCACTGGTTTTGAATCTCTTCGTAGTTGCGCCCCAGACGGTCAATGCTTTTTATGTAGAGCAGATCATCCCTTTTCATCTTTTTTACCATGCGCTTATATGCCGGACGTTCAAAATCTTTTCCCGACTGTTTATCAATAAAGATATTTTGCATGGGCACTGCAAATTCTTTTAGGGCTAAGAGCTGTCTGTCCTCGTTCTGGTCACGGCTGCTGACACGGATATAAGCAAATACATTTGTCATAAATTCTCCTCCTCATGTCAATTTTGACCTAACTTTTTGTCAAAAAGTTATCTAAAAATCTCTTTTCCATGGTGATATTATAATACACGCAGCAAGGAAGTCAAAGCCCTGCTTCAAGCTAACAGGGTATTGAAATTCCAGCGCTTCAAGCGGCTGTGGCTTTGATCCTCACGGCCACCGCCAAATATCCGTGCAGGCATGGCTGTTTGGCTCGTTGCTTTAAGGGAATAAACAATATCAACCAAAAAGGAGAAAAAATTATGTATATGAATATGACAGCAGAACAGATGAACTATATGTTTGAGGCAAATGCAAATATCGGAAATGCAATTATCAATGCATTCAAGAAGTATTGGGAAGAAAACGCTGAAATGATCTGTGCCGGACTCGCGGCAATGAGCGGACAGTATTATGTACCATCTTTAAGGAAATAAAAAGATGGACGGCAATTACAAAAGAATCAAAAAAAGACAGCAGGAACACGAAAAAGACTCTTCGGTTCCTGCTGTTTTTATGCGGTAGTTTACAAATTTTTCCGTTTAAATCAATACTTTATAATTTTTTCATTGTGCGTTATTTAAGTTGCCAGAAGTAAATTGATATGATAGTATTTTAAGAGAGAGAAATAACTTGTTTCTATCATCAGCACAAGGGAACAGCGTATGAGCGGAAAGGACGCATACTACAGTGGAAAAAAAGAAAAAGCTTCCGATAGGAATTGAGTTTTTTAAAGATTTTAAGAGAGATCATTTTTACTATGTGGATAAAACGGGTTTTATCGGCGAGCTGGTAAATACTCGTGGAAGCGTCAATCTTTTTACAAGGCCGCGGCGATTTGGAAAAAGCTTGAATATGGATATGCTGAAAACATTTTTTGAAATCGGGACAGATCTGTCACTGTTTGACGGTCTGGAAATTTCAAAAGAAGCTGCGCTATGCGAGCAGTATATGGGGAAATATCCAGTCATCTCAATCAGCCTGAAGGATGTGACAGGGCTAAATTTTCAAACCGCATATGGCATGTTGGGGATTATTGTCAGCGAAGAGGCCGGACGTCTGGAATTTCTTTTGGGAAGTGACAGGCTGACCCTTGCGGATAAGAAAAAGCTGACTCGATTAATTGAAGGCGATTTCGAAAAAGAGTTTTATCTTTATAACAGCCTGAGGCTTTTATCCCAATTACTTTTTAAACATTATGATGTTCCGTCTATTGTCCTTATCGACGAGTATGACGTACCTTTGGATAAGGCATATCAGAATGGCTATTATCCGGAGATGGTAAACCTGATCCGTTCGTTGTTCAGCCAGGTGCTTAAAACGAATAACAGTCTATATTTTGCAGTGATTACAGGGTGTCTTCGGATTGCAAAGGAGAGTATTTTCACGGGGCTGAATAATTTTAAAGTTAGAACTATATCCGACATCCGTTATTCGGAATATTTTGGTTTTACAACGGATGAGGTCAAAAAATTACTCTGTTATTATGGGCTGGAAGAAAAGTTTGCCATACTGAAAGAGTGGTACGATGGATACCATTTTGGACATACGGAAGTATACTGTCCATGGGATGTGATCAACCAGTGCGATAAATTTCTAGAGTCAAGAGATGCTGCCATGGAAGCTCATTGGGCGAACAGCAGCAGCAACACCATTGTCCAGGACATCCTCACAGATGCCACGGAAACCACTAAATCAGAGATTGAAGCCTTGATCTCCGGTGAAGCTGTAGAAAAGTCTTTAATTCCGGAGTTAACCTATACAGATCTTGACAGCAAGGATATTGATGTCCGCCAGACCTATCTATGGAGTGTACTCTTAGCCGCCGGATATCTGACTGAGAGCGGCAAAGCCAAACGCGGGCAGTGCCGTCTTGTCATCCCCAACAAGGAGGTTCTTGGCATCTATGAAAAAAAGATCAGTTCCTGGTTCCGGGTGAACATCACTGGCAATCAGGCAGATTGGAAGAAATTTTGTAATGCCATCGGAACCGGGGATGCAAAAGCCGTAGAGGAAATCTTTAACGGATTCTTAGCTGAATCCATCAGTATTCGGGATACCTTTGTAAAAAAAGAGTTGAAAGAAAACTTTTATCACGGTATACTATTGGGGCTGCTGAAAGCAGAAGGAAGCTGGATCGCAAAGTCCAATGCCGAATCAGGAAGCGGATATACGGATATTAAAATTGTAATCCCGGCCTCTCGGACCGGCTGCGTCATCGAAGTGAAATATGCGGAAGGCGGCTCCTTTGAGGCAGCGTGCAAAAAAGCAATGGAACAGATTGAAGGCAACGGATATGCAGCCGCTCTTAAACAAGAGGGGATCATGCAAATCCATAAGTATGGAATTGCATGTTATAAGAAGAGCTGCAAAATAGCGTACTGTCGGGAATAATAAAACTCCTGATTTACCCATGGAAAAAAGAAATAGCCGCCGCTATTCCCGGATAGTGACGGCTTGACTAAATGTACTGGCATGCATTATCTACAAGTATTGTTCATGCTTTCCTGACCTTTTTTATCAGACAATTCCGTGATCCGGTTGCTTTTTTATCTGACGTTTTATTGGACTTCTATTTTATAAATTCGTTCGCTACAATTTACTGCGCTTTCTCCGGATGATAAAAAGCTTGCCCTCGCGTACCTGAAAGGACTGTCGAAGGTTTTATAAGATGGAACGTTATCATTCCTCTCGCTCAGAATACCATCTCATCCAGTCTTCTCATAGCCTCTTCCACCAGTACCTTCGGGAGCGCCACATTCAGTCTGATCCCATACTCTCCATGGAACGGCCTTCCGTCCTGCCAGATGACGCCTGCCTTCACACCGGCCCGCAGCAGCTCGTCGATCGTTTTTCCATGCTTTTCGCACCATTCTTTACAATCCAGGAACAGCATATAAGTTCCCTGCGGCTTTGCCGCGGATACCCCTTCAAAATGCTCCCGGATATAATGATATACGTAATCCACGTTTGCCGTCAGTACCTGACAAAGCTCGTCCACCCATTCGCATCCTTCCGGCCGGTATGCTCCGATCAGAGCATACATGGACAGGACATTCATGGAATTATAATGCACCAGCGAGGATTCCTTTCTTACCCGATCCCGGATATAGGAATTGTAAATAATATGGTAGCTGCCGATCAGCCCCGCCAGGTTGAAGGTCTTTGACGGCGCATAGAGGGCAACGGTACGCATTTTCGCGTCCTCTGACACCATTTGGGTTGGAATATGCTTATATCCTGTCAGAATGATGTCCGACCAGATCTCGTCCGCTACGACCATGACATCGTGCTTCCGGAAAATCTCCATGACCCGCTCCAGCTCCCATTGCTCCCACACACGGCCGCATGGATTGTGAGGCGAGCAGAATATGGCTGCATGGATCTTCTGTTCCTCCAGCTTCCGCTCCATATCTTCAAAGTCAATCCGCCAAATTCCCTCCTGATCTCTCACCAGCTCACTCAATACCATATCGTATCCGGCGTTTTCCAGGCTTTCGGTAAAGCCGATATAGGTCGGGGAATGCAGCAGAACCTTGTCCCCTCCGGAGCAAAATACCCGCAGCGCACTGAGGACGCCGCCGAGAACACCGTTTTCATAACCGATACATTCCTTCGCCAGCCCCTGTACGCCGTGCGGAGTCTCATGCGAGTTAATAATAGTATCATAGTGCGCG
>VSNK01000256.1 GCA_009774255.1 Faecalicatena sp. | reverse complement strand
TGCCAGTAGTATAGCTTATTGATTTATTGTTAATTAATTATCAAAACTGACGATGAGAGAAATCATGCATCCGACTGCCTTCTGTCAGAAGATGCCTTTTTGTTTTGGATCGCAATGTTAGATTTAATTGTATCTTTTGTGATAAAATTTGGATTTTGTGTATGAATATCTGAATATAGTGCATATTATGTATTGCAGTAAAAAAATTCAACCATATATTGTGATTTTTTTGCGTTTTTGCGAAAACATTTTGACAAGAACGGTTTCTTATGATACAATTAGATTCGACTCATATTAGGATCAATAAATGAAAAGAGGAGAAGGCATGTATATAGAGGAGGAGAATTTGCGGTCCATTGTGTATGGATTTGTCAGTGATGATTATGAATCAGAGTTCAGTTTACTGAGGGGACAATATTTGAAAGATTGTTCCGAAGATGGGGATGCATGCCTGAGACTGCACCGCAGCTTAAAAGGACAGGACAGTGATTGACAGAGACAGGAGAGCTTACGACTTACGGACGTGGTCGGAAAGTTCTCTTTTTTTATTCTGATAGGAAATGGATGCTGTCGCAGCCGCACTTAGACGCGAGTGTGCGTCAGGACGCACACTTTTTATGTTCAAAGGCATATTTCCACCATGCGATAAGAGGAAACTATGGAAGTTACGGAGGAAAAAGGAATAAGTTTTTTAAATTTAATGTATCAGACATGAGAGCGCTTCATTTTGAAAAATTGCTTCCTCAATACGAAAAAAGAACAGAGAAGCAAGTGACGGAAAACAGACGGAAGAACGACAGGAGAAGAGTCTATCAAAGATTTTGCAGCCTGGGATACTACGATCAGATGTCCTATGTAAGAGCAGAAGACGAAGAAGCAATCCTGGACTATAAACACTGCTTCCTGATCAAATATCCATATCGGAAAAATGAGAGCCGGATGGTGACTGACCAGATGTTTACATTGCTCAGCGAAGGAGAGCCAGATGGAAATAAGTTTCTTGAAATTGACGAAGAAAGTGATCCTTTTGAAGTTGACGAAGCAAAAGAAATACCATTTCTCGGGATTATCCTTTTGACAGTAGGAAAAAATCCGGACAGCGCAGGAAAAGAACCTGGCGGATCTGTGTATCAGCAGCTGCTTCAGGAGTATAAAAAAGCCTGTACCAGTATTGTGGAGCAGGTAATGGCATCTTCGGAACAGGGATGCTACAGGATATTTTATACGCCCAACTGTGCAGATTTATGCATTGTGCTCAGAACTGATAAACTACAGAGTATTTATGATGTGAAAGAACAGCTTACTGCTAAAAAGCTGGATCAGATCAAAGGTTCGGTATGTCATACAAGTTCTTATACACTGTTCCAGCTGCCTGGGAAAGCATGGTCAGATGCTTTGATTGAGAAGAATAAGGACCTTTGGCTGGAATTGCGGATCTATGCGCCGGAAGATGTCATGAAAAAAATCATGGAAAGTCTGACCGGGGAAAGCAGGGAGAATGGAAATGTATATGGCATAACAGGAAGCGGGCAGTATGCTCTGGAACTGGACTTTGAAACATTCGCTTCCATCTATCCGTCAGTCTGGAAGATCAAGGCAGGCGAAGGAGGAAATTTTGTGCAGTGTGCGGAAATGAAATCAGAATTGCAGAAAATTTTTAGCGAACATACTTCCGAACTGGAATGCTCTTATATGCGGGTGAAATATCAGCCGCATATATCGGAGCATGAATCTGGCAGTGATGAGAATATGAACGGACTCCGCCTGACAGATACGGAACTGGTGGAAAAGTATGAGAATGAGATTATGAAGTTTGTAAAAGAGAATAATCCAAAGGGCGGGTATCAGGCCAATTCTCTCAAGGAACAAAAAATTATGCTGCGAGAATTGTATTATACATATAATGATTTCTGGTTCCGCCAAAGTTCAAGCTGGAAAGGAGTCGTATTTTACGCCCAATTGGAGAGCATTATGAACGGAGTGCGCCAGTATGAAGGTCTGGCAGAACAGCTCCACCGGAATCAGGAAAAATTGATCAGCCATACATGCAGGGAGCTTGAACAGGCAATTTCCAGTGTCAACAATTTCAATAAATTGCTGCAGTCCGTAAACCAATATGTGGTGAATATACCAAACTATGAGATGCAGACAAAGGTGAATATTGAAAAATATCTGATGGCATATACGATGTATCTGTTTGAGATCAGCAATAATTATTACCAGGAGCAACGCGGCAAGGATACAGACAGGATACTCCCATTCTTTATGTTGGATTTCAACGCTTCGAATATCGAAGCTCTTATGTTGTTCGGAAGGAAGACTCTTATGCCCGATGATGGGGAAAGATATGAAGAAAAGGATGGTTCAGATTCGAAAACATGGACAACCCTTCTTGCGGTAAGATGCCCAAATTATCAGTGGTTTGCGAATGTATACCATGTGCTTCCCATGATTACTCACGAAATGTCCCATAATCTGTGCTATATGCCGAGAGTGGAAAGGAATGAGTTTCTATTTGATTTTATCATTACCAGTTTGTCAATGTACATGATGGAACAATTTTTAGAATATGCGGGAGTTTCTTGTGAAAAGATGTACTACGGAAATAGAGAACTTTTTTTCTTAAGGCATATTAGAGACTTGCTCATGGAAGAATTAAACGAATATATCCGGCTGCATTCGGACAGGATGAGGCTGGAAGATCTGGGAGGTTATCTGTGTAATGAGTTTTTGCGAATGATAGGGCTGCAGGAATTGTATGAGCGAACCGCGCAGACCAAAGGCCTGATCTATAAAGAGATTCTGAATATACTCCATATTACTGGAATGTCTTATATGGGGCCGGAAGAGGTTCAGTGCAATTGCTGGAAAAAAGATGAGTTAAAGGCAATGGAACTGTGTTATAATCTCCTGCTTGACTTACTGGAACCTGGAAAAGGAATCGGCAGGAGCGAACAGTGGATCGATGCAATAGAAAAAGTTGACCCGGCAGGACTGTGTAAAAGCAGCAAAACAATTTTAGAATGGATGAAGGATATATTGTTTCATTTCAAGAAGGAAGGAATTCCTGAAATGTATATCCGATATATTTCATCGCAGCTTACAAGGGTATGGGAGAGGAACGATGAACGTCTCAGGAAACTGAAGGAAACTGATGAAAAGATACGGCAGGCTATAAAGGCACTGGAACGCATGGATGTAAAAATCGCGCATAGTTTTGTAAACAGATCCGTATCGGATTATGAAAAGGAAAGGCAGAAAAAGGCACAGGGAGAAAATAGATATCATAATATAGCGGTAGATGATCAAACGGAATGCTACGAGAAATTAAGTGGATACGTATATAGCTATGGGAATATTTGGGTGCAGATATTGTCAAAGAAATTGAAATATATCTCATCCACACCAGACATTGATCCTGCGAAGGTTTTTGCAGACAAACTCCATAGACGGCTGCACGAAGGGTATAAAGAAATGCTGAAATACAGGTATAATGCGAATCAGTGGATCACATTTAAAGAAAACCAAAAATTTCTGACATCACTGGGGGTAATCAATGGTGTTCCGGAACAGTTCAGGGATAATTACGAAAGAATCCTGAGGGGGCTGTCTTTTAGAAGGGTACGAAGCATTATTCATGATCAGATACAGCTTTATGAGGAGGTTTTTGCCGATTATGGGATGTGCAAGGCTTTTTCATTCACAGCATATGGATATTTTATGTACTGTATCCATATTACTATGAAGAAAAGGGATGTGCCAAAGAAAGGGCTGAATAACTCAACGGCAGACAGGATTCGGACTTTATTACTATCTTTGTATAAAGAGGAAGTAAAAGAGGGCAGATTTGAAAAACAGCTTCAGGAATATTGGGAAGATCTGAAAGCGGCTTTGATCATTCATCGGGATGAACTGCCGGAAGGATATGCCGTGCTTTGTAAAGTGAATGATTTTAGAGAACTGAATCAAGGGGACTTCGATAAATTTGTGGCAGATTATGAAAATGGTTTCGCAAAGGGAGAAGCTATAAAAGGACAACGGCAGGACAGAGAATTATACAAACAGATATGGATCGTCAGGTGGATAACGCTTTTATATAGAAATCTGTACATAGATGATGAATTGGATGGTGAGACGGATGAATTGACTGTTAAATTATGTAATCATGTCTGCGAAGTAGATGAAAAAGTAGAACAAAATTTAGAAGGAGGAGCAGGACTGTGGATCAGGAAATGCCGTGAAGATAAAAATCTTCAGGATATTGGAGATTACTACAATCATTATAAATATTCATCTATGATAAAAGATACAAAAAAAGGCCGGTGCATGAAACACCAGAATAGGTTTGTGTTTGAATATTATCAGAAAATGTTTGACTGCATCCAGAGTGTAAAAGCAGAACTGGATCGAACCAAAGGCAGTTGTAAGGAAATTCTGGATCTCCTGTTTGAGTACCGTTTTGATTCTTCATTGACAACGGGAGAAGGTGAGTGATATGGAAGAAATTAAAAGATATAATGTGGCGACACTGGCAGAATTTTATCAGGCATTGGACTGCGTGAATGAGAATTTCAGGGTGGAAGGTGAAGCAGAGAGTGGTGAAAATGAAGAGATTGCGAGACTCTGGTTCCGGGGACACAGCCAAAATTATTATAGTCTGATTCCCAGCCTTTATCGTGGAAAGTTTTATAAAAAGGCGAACAACAACTACGCGAAAACCACGAGAGCCGGAATGTCTGCTTACACACAGATGAACTTGAAGGAGGATTACCGATACCAGCATATAAAAGCGAGGGCATTTCATAATGTGGCATCGGATCCGGAATATCAGAGTGAGTGGCAGGAAATCTACCAGCACCATTTCGGCCATACAAGGCTGATGGACTGGTCGGAATCTGCCAGGACAGCGTTATCGTTTGCATTGGAGCCGTTTATTGATACCCGTAATAATAAAGACCTCGAATATCGGCGGCATCATCTGACCCCTTGTGTCTGGATACTGCATCCATACAGGCTGAATAAAAAAGTGTATGATTACATGGCAGAAAAGGTCGGGCTTCTGCACAAGGCGGGAATAGCTTCCTATGACAAAAAGATAAGATGGAATGACATCTGCCAGGCACTGAAAGACAATAAGGAAATCTTTTTTGACGGGAAGGATGGAGATATTGAAATTAAAGGACTCATCAGCCTTTGTGCAATAGAAGATTACAGAAAAAATCTGGGTTCTAAATTGGAGGATGCCGTAAAGGCGTTTGAATTTAATCCATTTTACTATCTGGCACTGCGGGTTTATTCGGATGCTCTGCCCTTTGAAATCCAGGACCCGAAGATGGAGATTCTTCCACCGATTGCGTTGCTGCATCCATATCACAGCAGCCGAATACAAGCACAGCGGGGAGCGTTTACCATGTTCCCTAATTATGTTGTTAAAGGAAAAGCGGAACAAATGTGCATAAAAAGGCACAAGGATATACGCAATATGGATGAGCAGCCATATATCAGCGATTGTCTAAAAGTCATATATATCATCAATCCCAATCAGGTTGCAAAGGAATTAATGCTCAGTGGGGAGAGACGATCCGAATTGTATCCGGATATCCAGACCTATGCGGATATTATTGAAACACAGAAATACTATTTTTGAATCCATTATATCGAAAAAGCATATCAAAATGGGAAATCAACGGATTTACTCTTGTGGAAAATTGTGGGACAATGTAAAATAAGAGTTGCTATGGAACAGCTTTATCGGAGGAAGGGAGAAAACAGCGATTATGAGAGGGAGAAGGAAAGTCTACCTGTATATTATAGGAGCTCTGGTGCTGGTCTATATCGGACTGCTGACGATTCTCTATTGTTCCGAATCCGTAGCCGGTAATTCGATGATCCGGACATTCGGAGATGCCTTCTGGTATTCTCTGGTGACACTGACTACCGTAGGATATGGCGACCTGATACCCGTCACGCCGCTGGGACATGCGGTGGGAATGGTATTCTTGTTTTTGTCCGCGGGCATTATGGTAACCTTATTTGGGGCGGTCGTGTCCTTTATCACCGGTGAAGCAATGCCTTTTCTTATGCTGAGTCTGCTGCGGCATAAAAATTGGTATTATTTTGCGGACTGCGAACAGGAATCGAATACCCTTGCCGCCAATATCTATAAGGAAGATCCAAAGGCGCTGATCATCTATGGCGAGAAAATAAGCAGTCAGACGGAGATTCCCAATTATCCCTGCATCCATCTGAGTGCTTCGCTGGATAAGATCGTGGCGAAAAAGAAGAAGATCGGGACGAAGTGCAAGGTCTTTTTCATGAAAGAAAATGATATTGGTGTGAACAGCCGGGCGGTCAACCTGGATCAATTACCGGTGGAGGTCTATGCGCGGACGACAAACGGTCAGGATCAGCTTTCCGGCAACATTCATTTTTTTCACAGCTACGAATGCTGCGCCAGACAATATTGGCGTTCCAAGCCGCTGTGCAGCCATGAAAATTCGATTGTGCTTATCGGATTCGGAAACTATGGGAACAGCCTCCTGGAACGGGCCATACTGACCAATATCATATCCATAGACCAGCATGTGGCGTACCATATTTTTGGAGATGCGCGGGAATTCCTTGCTGTACATCATCGTCTGGACGAGCTGTTCTCCCTGAACAAAGAATCCAAAACGAGAGACTCCTTGATTTTTCAAGATGAAATCTGGGCGGAGAACCGCCCCCTTCTGGAACGTGCCGACCGTATTATCATCTGTGAGGATGATGAGCAAATGGGCTGGAGTATATTCTGGACGCTGAATAAATATTATCGGGTTTCCGGACGTATTGATCTGCGCAGCAGCCGGAAAGCGCCGGGAATCTCTTATTTTGGGACAAATGAGGACATCTATACGTCGGCACAGATCATCCGTACACACTTAAATAAAGCGGCGATTACGATCAATGAGCTTTTCCGCAGGTCTGTTTCCTACCCGACTCTTAGCTGGAATGAACTGGATGACCTTCACCGGCAGTCCAAGATCGCGGCGGCGGATCACATTCTGATGAAGACCAGAATTCTTCTGGATGACGAAACGATTACGGAACTTGGCGCGTCTGTGGTCAAGGAGGCATATGAGAGATATTGTAAGGCAAAGGATTCGGAAAGCGCAAGAGAAATGTACCGCAAGCTGGACCATATGCGGTGGCTCCGTTTTTATATTTTCTATAATTGGAGCTACGGCCCTGCCCGTGATGATGAGGCAAGGCAGCATCCGATGTTATGCCGTTATGAAGAACTGACACCGGAGCAAAGGCTGGAGCGGGATGCCGCCTGGGAACTGATGGGAAATATTTTTGTTGAACTGGAACATGATACTCATGTCTGATGAAATCTGCCGTGAGTATTGCGCCAGCCGCAAAGCGGCATAAATTCCTCATGCGGCTGTGCGCATCAAATGATACTGTGCGGCAGATTGATCTGGCGCTCAGTATCATAGATCCGCTGCCGTGGAAGCGGGGGGGATTGGGCCGGAGTGGATTCGATGATATGGATTTGCATTCGAAGGAGAGAGGGAATTGGATGATCAGACATGCGACGATAAAAGATGCGTCAAGAATAGCGGAGATATTGATTTTTACAAAGCGTATGAATTATAGGCGGGTTTTTCAAAATGACCTGGTATCGTTCGGGGAAATGCAGGTCTATCCGTTAGCAAAGGATTATGTAGACCATCCGGATAAACTGAAAAATATATGGGTCTATGATGATGGGATTGTAAAAGGAATGCTGCGTATTGACGATACTCAGATTACAGAATTGTATGTTGACAGTTTTTTTGAAAATCAGGGGATTGGCACGAAGCTGATGGAATTTGCTGTTGGACAGATGAATGGTAATTGCCTGTGGGTTCTTGAGAAGAATACGAGGGCAATCCATTTTTATAAAAAGCATGGTTTTTCCTGCACCGGAGAAAGGCGGCTGCAGGAAGGGACAACAGAAATCCTTCTTAAGATGAGGCGAGAATAAGAAATTTGCAATACCGTTACAGGTCACACCTTGACCAGGCGTGACCTGTAACTCAGGCCGCATTTTGAATGTCTACGCTCCGCTTCGGTCCGCACTAAGCGAACGTCCACTGGACGTTCAGTGCCCTACGGCAATGGGCGGCCTGAATACCAGCTTTTATGTGCTTCCTCCCGACCAATCAGCGTGGTGATTGGTCGGGGT
>VSNK01000255.1 GCA_009774255.1 Faecalicatena sp. | reverse complement strand
GGTTTGGACTTATCTGCGATACGATCACCATGTGGTGCTACGCCGTACCCCTTGGATTTATCGCGGCATTTGTGATGAAATTGACGGTGCTGTGGGTATATTTCCTGCTGTGTACGGATGAATTTGCCAAATGGCCCTGGGTGCTGAAGCATTATCGGAGTATGAAATGGCTCAATAATATTACCAGAGATGATTTGTTTGAGGAAGGAGAAGAGACAGAATGAAATCTTGCGCAAAATGGAAAAGTAGCATATCAAAGCATTATTCCAAGCTATATTGGCAAAAATAAAGTGAGGTGAGATATATGATGATAGAAAGTCTGACATTGAGAAATTATAGATGTTTTCTCGATTTTGAAGTGAATTTTGACAATCGGCTTACAGTGATCGTCGGCAGCAACGGATCAGGGAAAACGTCGATTTTGGAGGGACTTGCGGTTTCTTTGGGAACGATGTTTACAGGATTGGACGGAATATCCGGGATAAGCATTCATCACTCAGATGCCTATTTGAAGGCATATCAGATGGGAGAATCGGAAGATCTGCAGCCGCAATATCCAATAGAAATATCTGTTGATGGAAATATGGATGGAGAGCCCGTTTTCTGGACACGCTCTCTGAATCATAAAAATGGAAGCACTACCATAAAAGACGCAAAGCAGATGATGGATATTTCCAGAGATTATCAGAGCAGATTGCGTGCGGGCGATCCTACACTGGTGCTGCCTGTAATCGCATATTATGGTACAGGGCGCTTATGGGATTACCACAGGGAAAAGCGGACAAATACATTTAAAGAAAACACAAAAATAAACGGCTACATTGACAGCTTGGACGGAACGGCAAATATTAAGTTGATGATGAACTGGTTTCAAAAGAAAACAATACAGATGCTGCAAAAAGGAACAAATAATCCAAACAATTCCGTTGAACTGTCCGTTGTGTATCACGCAATGAAGTCTTGCTTTGAACGGATTACCGGCTTTTGTGATATAGAATTTCATTTTAATGTGGATACAAAAGAAATTGAGTGTTGTTATACAGATACGGACGGATACCGTATGAGCATGCCATTACCGCAGATGAGTGACGGTTATAAGGGAACCGTCAGTCTGGTTGCAGATATTGCGTATCGAATGGCGGTTCTGAATCCACAGCTTGGGCCGGAGGTGCTCCATAAGACGGATGGTGTAGTTCTGATTGATGAAGTAGATCTTCATCTTCATCCGGCATGGCAGCATCGTATCCTGGGAGATTTGCTGGAAATATTTCCTAGGGTACAATTTGTTGTTACGACACACGCCCCGGCAGTGATCAGTAGCGTAAAAAGTGAAAATCTTGTAATATTGAAAAATTATGATGTTCTGGACACCGGCACAGAAACCTATGGTAAAGATGTAAATTCAATTTTGGAGGAAATTATGGGAGCACCGGAAAGGAATCCTCTGGTCGCGGAACTTTTCCATAATTTTTATGAATTGCTCGATCAGAAAAAATATGACGAGGCGGAACATATACTGGATAAAATTGATGAACAGAGGGCTTATCATGACAAGGAAGCAGTTGCAAACAGGGTGAAACTGAAACTGGAACGTATCCGGGGAGGACAAAGATGATAGAAGTACAAAAGGGGACAGAGCCAGACGGCCTCAAAGAACTAAGGGAGGATTCAATAGTAAGCGGGCTCTCGCCGAAGGAAGCATTTAAAATGCTGAGAAATCCACTGAAAGCGCAGGTTGTCGAATGTTTGAAGCATGACCAGGGGCAGCTTTGCGTATATTGCATGAGCAGGATTCCAAGAGATGATAAGGATGTGGGAATCCCGGGAACTACAATAGAGCATTTTATCCCGCTTGATCCGGCCGATGGCCGGGATGTGGGGCAGGGGTTGGATTATCAGAATCTGTTCGCAGTGTGTCACGGGAATACAAGGAAGCACGATAAAGGCGTGCGCAGAATGTCATCAAAGGATACATTGACGTGTGATAAACATCGTTTGAATACAGAATTCAAGAAAATAAATCCATGCCGTAAGGATACACTGCAATCCATTTTTTATACATTGGATGGGAAAATTGGAGCATCAGATCCGGATGTAGAGTTTGATCTGGTGAATACTTTGAATTTGAATTGCACATCCGCGCCATTAATTGCGGAAAGAAAAGCAGCATTAGATGTGTTGCTGGAGGATATTGGAAATGTGGAAGAGGGAGATTTACATAGTTATTGTATGGATATTCTGGAAGGATTCCATAATGAACAGGATCCGAAAACACCTTATGCAGGAATCTTAATTTGGTATTTACAAGCGATGGTAAATGCATTGCACGCAGAGACAGCATGATCAATACCTATTATGTCATGGGGGCAGCCGTGAATACGACACTGATCGTGGGTGTCTTCTGGGCGGGAGGAGGGCAGCAGTTACTGTTCACGGTGCCTTGCACCCCGCTGCAAGGCAGCCGGCCAATAAAGCTGCGGCTTCAGGCATCCAGCCCCTCGCCGTCAGGCGACTTCTCAATGGGCTGGATGCGTTACAGTTTGCGGCCGGTTAGGCCGTGAACTGTAACGGGCAGCAGGTTTGGATTCATCTGTGATGTGATCGACATGTGGTGCTATGCCGTACCTCTTGGATTTAACGCGGCATTTGTGCTGAAATTGCGGGTACTGTGGATATACTTCCTGCTGTGTACAGATGAATTTGCCAAGCGATTCAAAAAGAACCGCCGTATGGCAAAGAAGCAGCCGCGGGCTTCGCAAGTGAAATTCTTTCCAACTGCACAACTGGAATTCTTTTCTTGAATCGGCACATTCAGCACCAGTATTTGATCAGATCTTCCTTTGTCTTTAAGTCTTTGATCTGTTCCGCCGGGCTGGATTCTTCGCTGAAAACATTGACCAGGCGGAAGAGGAGCGGCACCTCCTGGGGGAGGAAGGCTGCCATGACCACAATCCATATTTTATGATTCTCCCAGTTCACCGCATGGGAAAATGTGGTTATGGATAACCGGGTCGCGGAAGCGGGTACCAGGGAATGTAAGAACAGAACTCCCGGGTGGGACGCAAAGGAAGAGATCGATTCCCGGCGGAGAAGGTCTTCCAGATATTTTTCGCTGACAAGTCCGGCGCTAAGAAAATCGTCGGCCATCTGCTCTATTATGCAAAAAGGCATGGAAGAAGCCTGTGCTTCATGCCAGCAGGCATTCTCAAGGAGTGACTGCAGGGTGGGGCTGGCAAGGGGGCAGAGAGTCCGGATCCGTTTCATCTGAATGTAGCTCTCAATCTTTCGGTAGTCGGAAGGAGTCATAAATGACGAAATCTGTATCGTGTGCACAGAAGGATTGTCGGTGATTTCCTTGTGTACGGTGGTGAGGATCAGATCCGTATCCCGGAAATCATAGGCATTCTTTGCATTTACCGGAAGGAGAGCCGTCATATGCAGATAATTGTCAAAGGTGCCGAGAAGCTTGCGCTTCAGAGTCCAGACAGCGGGCATGTTCAGGTGAGAGCATATGACGGTCCGGAATTTGGCCTCCGGATGTTGATGGTACAGGTAATCCAACGCCCCGGATATACAGTATGCCAGGTAGAGAAGCTCCGAGCGGTTGAGATAGTAGCCGAGATATCGGAGGGCTGTCTCCTGGAAAAGAAAGGCGATCTCATATTCCGCGCAGAGACGGCTCCTTGCAAGATCCATATTCTCCTGTGTGTTGAAAATGTGGATCGGAGTCTGCAGGTATCGGAAATACTGCAGCAGGGTAATATAAAAGTCTTCGTCATTGGAGAAATCAATCCGGAATACTTTTTTGATTTCGGCCAGATAAATATCTGCCATTTCGATGGTAACAGGTTCGAAATAAAGCTTTACGGTTTCGAAATTCAGCAGAGAGGAATCCAGCATATGCCCGGAGGCTATGTTCAGGTAAATCTCATCCCGTTCCTCCCGGGAGAAGACATATTTCAGCTTTTCTTCCAGTGCATCCATCAGCTCTTCCGTCGCATCACAGGCGGCAGGATCCGGCCTGGGGACGGGGGCACAGGGCGGCAGAGGATGTCCGGATAACATGCGGTGGTACATGATCGCAACAGCCAGGTTCAGGGCGATCAGATTGACATCCTCCATCTGGATGGAATGACGGTTCAGATGAAGAGGAACCTCCTCCATAATCAGATCCAGGATATCCGGATTCAGAAAATCGTATTCATAATAGGCATTTCCTTTTTGATGATAGTTCCAGTCTTCATGCAGAAGCCGGTTCAGAAGCATACGCCGCTTCCGCTCCGAGTGCTCAAATTCCAGATTCTCTTTGTGCTGGTTCAATTCTATATGTGGTTCGGAGAGGACGTACTTCATCTTCAGGAAGCGGAGGTCATGATCCAGTGTGGTGCGGCTGATGTACATTTCCTCTTCCAGGTCGTACATATTGATCGGATTATCGGATAGACACAATTGAATGGCGAGATAGCGTACCCGCTCTTCCTTCGTAATAAATGCGGTGCCTGACTGGTTCTTCTTTCGGATTGATTCCGGATCTTCTGCGGAAAAGAGATAGCCTTTGTTTCCTTCGGAGAGGATCTGAGCGCGAAAGGGCAGAAGGTTCCGGTTGATCTCCGCAATATCATTGCGGATCGTGCGGGAAGTTACATTCAGCTGTCTGGCAAGCTCAGGGCCGGTGATGAAGGAACTGTGGCTCTGCAGAATATGTAAAAGCTTACGTTGGCGCAGGGAGAGGTTTAGAGTATTCATGGGGAAATCCTTTCTTTCGCCGGAACGGCAGCAGGCCGAGAAAATGTCTGATGCCGTTCGGGATCTTTAAAACTTTTAGGACTATTTTAACAAATTTCCAGGAAGGAGAAAAGAGGGAAAGTGTTGAGGTGGAGTATACGGCAGGACAAAAAAAGATATATCTTTTTTGTCCTGCTGTTTGATGTAATGAAAAAAAAGTCCAAATAAGGGGATAAATATGGATAATTATAAGAAAGTTTTTGAACCGCCATTTCGGTATAATAGAGTCAAATCAAAGAGAAAAGAAAAGGAGAGAAAACAATGAGCAAATTGAGAATCGCAATCGTAGGATGCGGCGGTATCGCGAATCAGAAGCATATGCCTTCCATCAAGGCAAATGAGGACAAGGCTGTTATGGTGGCATTCTGTGATATCATCCCGGAGCGCGCGGAGAAGGCATGCAAGGAATATGGTGCTGAGGGTGCGAAGGTTTATACGGATTATAAGGAAATGCTGGCGGACACAAGCATCGAGATCGACGTGGTACATGTATGTACTCCGAACGTAGCGCACTGTCCGATCACGGTTGCTTCCTTTGAAGCGGGCAAGCATGTGATGTGCGAGAAGCCGATGGCTCACAACACCGAGGATGCGCAGAAGATGCTGGATGCATGGAAGAAGTCCGGCAAGAAGTTTACCATCGGATACCAGAACCGCCTCCGTGACGATACCCAGACTCTGCATGCTTCCTGTGAGGCGGGAGAACTGGGCGAGATCTATTTCGCAAAGGCTCATGCGCTGAGAAGAAGAGCGGTTCCAACCTGGGGCGTATTCCCGAACAAGGCTCTGCAGGGCGGCGGTCCGTTGATCGATATCGGAACTCATGCGCTGGACATCACACTGTGGATGATGAACAATTACGAGCCGGCTTCCGTATCCGGACAGGTATTCTACAAGCTGGGACGCCAGGCGGACGGCCCGGAGGGGAATGTATTTGGTCCATGGGATCCGGAGACATTTGAAGTAGAGGATTCTGCATTTGGTCTTGTGAAGATGAAAAACGGAGCGACCATTTATCTGGAAGCATCCTGGGCACTGAATGTACTGAAATCTATGGAAGCATCCACCACACTTTGCGGAACCAAGGGCGGCGCGGAGATTCATCACGGCGGAAGCTATCCTCAGGATGAATTGATTTATAATAATGTAGAGCACAATCAGTTGATGGAAAAGACGATCTCTCCGGCAGGCGTGGTTGACTTCTTCGAGGGCGGCGCGGCAGCAGAGGCAGTTCGTGAGCAGGAGCAGTGGCTGAATGCGATTATCAATGACGGCGAGCCGCTTGTAAAACCGGAGCAGGCATTTGTGGTGACTCAGATTCTGGAGGCAATCTACAAATCAGCGGAGACAGGGAAAGAAGTATACTTTGATTAAAGTCAGGAACAGCAGCAATCTGTAAAACAGACCGTGCAAGCTTGCTTGTAAAGGGCAGTTTTTGCAGATTGGTGTTGGGCGGGACGCCCAATCAGCCTCAGACAGGAGCTGCGAAAGCGTTACTATTCACGGTGCCTTGCACCCCGCTGCAAGGCATCCGGCCGATAAAGCTGCGGTTTCAGGCCTCCAGCCCCTCGCCGAAGGCGACTTTTCAATGGGCTGGATGCGTTACAGTTTGCGGCCGGTTAGGCCGTGAACTGTAACGCGAAAGCAGCGGATACCTTCTTGAACATTCGTAGTTCAAGAAGTGTGGTCCGCGAAGCAGGCGGGTCTGTGGCCTGCGGTTTGATTACAAAAAAATCAGGAGGAAATAAAATGGCTGGCAGACAGATTTATAATCCGGAAGGATTTAAGAATGTAGAGGAAAACGGAAAGATCACAGGATATCAGTTTCAGTTCAAGGCACAGTATTATCGTGGATTTACATTATCCATCGTGCGTGACATCCAGGTGAATGTGGACGGTGAGGATGCGGCGCGGGAGGATATCCGTTTTACCGTGAACGGGGAGACATTTACATTGGAAGAGATGCGTACCGTAGTGGATTCTGATTATCGCTGGGAATTCGGCGACTATGCGACAGTTACCGTATTGAAAGAAGGCGGACTTGCAAAGGGAAGTCATCATATCAAAGCAATGCAGATCATCGCTCCGTCTTATATGCCGTTCCAGACAGAGGCATTGTGTGAAGCAGATTTTGAGATTGCGTAGAGAACAAAAAGGAGGAGCAGATTATGAGCTATGATATCAAAAGAAGTGTTTCCCTGTATAGTTATCAGGATGAATATTATGACGGAAAATTAGATTTGGAAGGCTGTCTGAGAGAGACCGCAAAGACAGGCGCGACCGGCGTAGAGCTGCTGGCGGAGCAGATGATCCGCAGGTTCCCGCTTCCGATCGAGACACAGGAATTCAGAGATCAGTGGTTTGAGTGGCTGAAAAAATACAACCTGGAGCCATCCTGCTATGACGCATTTCTGGAGAATAAGATATATGACAACCGGACTCTGTCGCTGGGCGAGCAGATCAATATGATGAAGCGTGACCTTCGTCTGGCTTCCATGCTCGGCTTCAAGAACCTGCGTACCCTGGTGTCCACTCCTATGGATGTGATCGAGGGAAGCCTGGATTATGCGGCGGAAGTGGATGTGAAGATCGGACTGGAAGTACATGCACCGTTCTCACTGAATTCCGGCTGGGCGGACGGATATATGGAAATGATCCACAAGACAGGGACAAAGCATTTCGGATTTATTCCGGATATGGGAATCTTCTGTAAGAATATTCCGGATGTGCTGCGGGATAAGGCGAGAAGACAGGGAGCGTCCGAGGAATGTATCAAGATCGTGGACGACGCATACGCGCAGAGACTGGAAAAGGGATTTGTGAAGATTAAATATGACCTGAATCTTGGAAAAGCCAATATGGAATACCGTATGGCAAACGGCATGAAGGAAATGATGGAAGCGGTGGAGAAGGCCGGCGGAAATCAGGCAGATAAGGCTTACGCAGGTGCATCCTTTACCTATTCCTGGTCAGATCCGCAGGATTTGATCGACAATATCGATTACATTTTCCATACCCATGCGAAGTTCTATAATGTACATGAGGATTATGTGGAGACAGCGGTAGCGATTCCGGAGGTTGTAGAGGCATTCAAGAAGGCTGGTTATCAGGGATTCCTGAGCTCTGAGTATGAGGGCGGAGAACATCTGCGTGACGTA
This sequence comes from Faecalicatena sp., assembly GCA_009774255.1. Taxonomy (GTDB): domain Bacteria; phylum Bacillota; class Clostridia; order Lachnospirales; family Lachnospiraceae; genus Schaedlerella. Next base: position 317 of record VSNK01000255.1, on the reverse strand, counting down.
GGTGTGGACAGCATCGAGCAGGTGCGCCGTCATCAGGAAGCAATGCGCAGGGCGATCGAAGGGTAAGAATCGGCAAGAGATAGCATCGCAGAAAAATGGAAAGAGAAGAGATTGAGGGGCCGTAGGTGTACGGCCCCCGTTTTATGACCGTTTCCATTCCATCTTCTATAAGCTTTGTGACATATTCCTTTTCTTCAACACTGGCCAGCCAGCGAACTGTAACGGTAAGGCACCATGAATAGTAAGTGCGCCCAGAAGGGCGCAATGTTTAATGGGTGGAAATCCCATCTGGTAAGATACTAACCATATCACCAGTA
>VSNK01000254.1 GCA_009774255.1 Faecalicatena sp. | reverse complement strand
ACTGGATTTGTTCGGCAGCGTCATATGTGTATAAGACACAGTTCCATCACTCCGCTCAATTGGTAATCGGCTCCTCGGTATTCAAAATTTGCTGTCTGCCTATTATCTAAAAGATCACTCACTTCAAATTCCTCTACCACAATTTCTATATTGTTCACAGAAATAGTATACTCATCTATTTTTTTTTCCTCTTCTTTTTCTCCCCAAGAAGAATCCGAACTATTAACATATAAAATATATCTAATAACATCCTCTTGGTATTTATATAATAGTTGTGCGGTTAACATTTCTTCATAAATTTTATAATGGATAAGTTTCATATCATCCGGCTTGTAAATTATCTTTACTGGTTCTATCTTTAATTTCTCTTTTATCTCTCTATATGCTACTATTTCATTTACATCCTCAGTCTTTTTTTCTTCCATATCTTCAACATTGAGTACATTCATCTGTTCACCGCCGGTAATTCTCTCCCATAAAACTTTCCAATACGACTTACTCCCCACACTATTCACACCAACTCCCATTACAATCACAAGCACCGCCGCTAAGGAAATCACCCAATATTTTCTCTTCTTTCTCCGATAAAGCACCTTCCGCTCCGCACTATCTTCCATATCCATCGGGCCTCTTCCATTCTCCTCCACGGCCAACCGCGATAAATCCGGCACAATTTCCTCAGGAACCTCCACATGATCTTCGGCACTCCTGAAGTTCCTGACTCCACCAGCTCCTGCTTCCACATCCGGCCGCTTTGAGCCGCCAATTTTCTCATCTTCCGCGACATCATCCCGCAATCTGCGAAGGGTCTCACCCATCTTTTCTTCTGCCAGTCTCCGCTCTTCCTTTTCTTTCTCATAGGCACGAATCTTCTCCAGAAGAGTCCTGTCCATCTCTTCTGTCACCTGAATCTCTTCAAGCTCCGGATGCCGCGCTATTTCCCTTTCAAGTTCTTGTATTTCTCGATCTATTTCCTGGTGCAATGATAATTTTATTGATGCTTTTTTCTGATTCTGCATTCTCTTGCCCCTTATATTCTTATTCATGATTCCGCTGCCCGGTCTTTTGTCCCAGATTTTGCGCCTGAAATCATTCTTCTCATTATTTAATAATTTATACTGCACGTCAAATAGATTTGCAGTTATCTATTATAATGAAAGACCGCCAGCCGTATTCCTGCCTTGGGCGGGTTTGTAAATTCTGGCGGTCTTGAGTATAATAAGATACCCTCGCAAATTCTCCTGCCTCATTTTCCGGTCAGTCTTTTGCCAACCGCCCCCCCATTTTATCAACGGCTGCGCCGCATACATCTTGTGATCTGTATATAGCTGCCAAAAAATATCTTACAAAATCTATATAATCCGATCACAATTCCTTACCCAAAGTATTCTAATGTACTATAAATACTCTCATCTTGCATACTATCCCTATTATCTGAATACACTTTTCTACTTGACTTTTCTTTAAATAAGGTTAATATGAATCTATAGTAACCTGAATTGTTACCTTTATCGAAATATATTTCATCTGGAGGTTTTTTATGAAGCGAATCATACTTACCGGCGGCGGTACCGCCGGGCATGTCACTCCGAATATTGCTTTAATTCCCCGGCTTCAGGAAATCGGTTATGATATTCAATATATCGGCTCATATGCCGGCATTGAAAAGGAACTGATCGAAGCTTTTGGCATTCCTTACCACGGGATTTCTTCCGGGAAGCTGCGCCGTTATTTCAGTCTTCAGAACTTCACCGATCCCTTCCGTGTTTTAAAAGGGCTGGGTGAGGCTAAAAAATTAGTCCGCAAACTTAAGCCCAATGTTATATTTTCCAAAGGCGGCTTTGTCTCCGTTCCCGTAGTCCTTGCCGGAAAGCAGGCAAAGGTTCCGGTTATTATCCACGAATCTGACATGACTCCGGGACTTGCCAATAAGCTTGCCATTCCTTCCGCCACAAAGGTTTGCTGCAATTTCCCAGAGACATTGGATCATCTTCCGAAGGAGAAGGCTCTTCTGACGGGTTCTCCCATCCGGCAGGAATTATTATCCGGCAATAAGATTGCTGCCCTGGAGCTGTGCGGTTTTTCCGCAGATAAACCAGTCATACTTGTGATCGGCGGAAGCCTTGGTTCGGTAGCTGTCAACAATGCAGTCCGTGCCGACCTGCCGGAGCTTCTGGAACATTTCCAGATCGTCCATCTCTGCGGAAAGGGAAAGCTTGACGAATCTCTGGTCAATACCAAAGGCTACAAACAGTTCGAATATATAAAGGATGAACTGCGCGACATCTTCGCTATGTCCGACCTGGTGATCTCCCGTGCCGGTGCCAATGCCATCTGTGAGCTTCTTGCGCTGAGAAAACCGAATCTTCTCATTCCTCTCTCTGCCAATGCAAGCCGCGGCGACCAGATATTGAACGCACGCTCATTTGAACGCCAGGGCTTCAGCATCGTACTGGAAGAGGAAGAAGTCACTAAGGAATCACTTCTGGAGGCAGTCAACAAGCTCTATCAAAATCGCACCGCCTATGTCGATGCCATGTGTGAGTCAGGCCAGCATGACTCTATCCGTACCATCATTCAATTGATTGAAGAAGTCAGCAGACAATAATAGCAACTCGGCCATAAAGTACAATATAAAAATAAGACTGCGTTTTCAGTATATCAAAATGATTGAGAAAGCACATCGTATCCCGCCTGGTTCAAATGCGCTTTCGTTTCTGCTCGGCACAGGATAGCGCATTTATCGCGCTATCCGTACGAAAACGCATAGATTGCAAAAGCCATCCCCATTGACGAAGTCAATTTTCATGGGGTTTCATGGGTTTACGGCGTATCTGCGAAGGTACTGAGCAGATACGTGCTTTCTTAAAAGCGCTCCAGTTCTTCGTATTCTACATCAAACTTTTTGTGAATCCATTTTCTCGCTCTGTGCATCATGACATAAAATGCATTTTCAGTCATACCAAGACGGCGCGCCGCTACTTCCACCGGAACATCCATGTAGCACACTTGAACGATTGCGTCATGCCATCTTGGATTTTTCTTCATCAAAGCAACAAATATGCGTTCATGGAACTTTACACGATTTTCTTCCTCTACCGTATCAAAATACTCCGCTTCCAGACTTTCACTGACCGGTTCGTCTATCAGTTCGGAGCCTTCCACCATATCTGCCGCAATGACCAGCCTCTCCTTCTTGCGAAGGTTCAGAGCCTTGTGCTTTGCCGTGGTGTATAACCATGCTTTGATATTGGAATAGTCTTCTTCGCGCTCAAATCCTTTTTGTTCCATGTCGTTGCGCAACGCCATAAATGTCTCCTGCATAATATCTTCCGCCAGGTACAAATCATTCACAATCAAGTACGCTGCCTGCATGACAAGTTTCTTGTAGTTATTGTAGATCGCATCAAATTCTTGATTCTCGGTCACTGTTCTTTCTCCGGTGTTCACTTCAGCTTATTCAGGATCTCCTCTTTATCCTTCTCCTTCAGTTCTCCCATCTTCCATCCGATACCGATCTTGTCATCCTGATGCCGTGGAATCATATGCATATGAAAATGAAAAACTGTCTGCCCGGCTGCTTCTTCATTATTCTGGACAATATTATAGCCGTCGCATCTCAGAACGTCTTTCAGCCGGAGAGTCATTTTCTTTGCCAGCACAAGTGCCTTCGACGCAAGAGCGTCATCCAGGTCATACAGATTCCTGTAGTGTTCCTTCGGAATGATTAATGCATGTCCTTTTGATGCAGGACTCGCATCCAGAATTACCCGGAAATCATCATCCTCATATAAAGTTGCCGATGGAATCTCGCCTGCCGCAATTTTGCAAAAAATACAATTTTCGTTCTTCATCACTTGTTTCCTCTTCTCCTTTTCTCATTTTATCCCGGTTATTGTATGTAGTATAACGCATTTTGGGAGAAATGAGAATATAAAATTCCAAAATTAGACTCTGTATCTCCTCAAAAAAGCTGGGATGGGCTGTCTTAGTTCTATCTCTTCATTGCTTTTTGTCATTTACAAGATTATAATAGTGAAAAACGCAGGCTACTTTTAATAAACTTGATACAATCATGTCGAAAAATGTCCTAATGAATCTATTGAATGCGTCTTCCGGACGTGTTAGACTACAAGTAAAAGCCAGGAGGGAACAGAGCAATGATGCATAATATCGATATCAATAAAATGAATCAGTTGATGGAAGAGAACGAGGATGCAAAGCAGATCATCAGCCAGTTATTGGAGAACCACCATACCACCGTATCTACGATCGCACACGAGATCCGCAATCCGCTGACTCTGGTTTCCTCGGCTCTTCAGATCATACAGGTTCAGCATCCTGAGGTGAAAGAGTTCCCTCATTGGAAGCAGACACTGGACGATATTGATTTCATGCGCCAGCTTTTGGAAGAACTCTCTACCTTCAACAATGGAAATACTCTGCATTACTCCGTATTTTCCATTGAGCATCTGCTCAAAAACATCGCCATATCCTTTGCCATTTCTCTGGATGAAGAGGAATCGGATATTGAGTTTTCTTCATCAGTCCCAGAAAACTTGGGCAAATTTACCGGAGATAAGATCAAATTGGAACAAGTTCTTCTGAATCTTCTCAAAAATGCAAAAGAAGCGATTCAGGGCGAAGGAACCATCCGCCTCACTGTCAGCCGAAAGAAGAGCAGCCTGTCCATACAGGTAAAAGACAACGGATGCGGTATTCCTGCCGAACATATGGAATCTATCTTTGAACCTTTCAAGACCTACAAGGAGGGCGGTACCGGCCTCGGCCTTTCTCTGTCCAAACGTATCGTAGAAGCACATGGAGGCTCCATTTCCGTGACCTCCAAAGAAGGGAAGGGTACGGCCTTTATCGTAAAGCTTCCTATTTAATCAATCCAAGAATAGCTTCCAGCATAAACCCGCAGAACAATCCCCCGATATGCGCGGCATTATCCACACCGGAAGATGTCAGGCCGAGATAGAGGCTCAACACCACAAGAACCAGCACTCCCCTTTTATTCAGCCGGCCGATACGGCCTTTATTTCGGATCACTGCGCACAACAGCGCTCCCATCAGGCCGAATACCGCACCGGAAGCTCCCGCCGATACGACAGCATTTCCAAAGCTGACATTGAATAGGAGGGAACATATATTTCCGCCGATGCCACTGAGAAAATACACCAGAAGAAAACGAATCCTCCCGATCTCTGGCTCAAGATGATATCCGATTGCCCCAAGCATCACCATATTGTTCAGCAGATGCTCGATTCCAAAATGGAGAAACACACTGGTCAGCAGTCTGTAATACTCATGTCCTTCTATTACATATGGCTCATACATCGCACCATATTGCTGCATAAACAGCACGTCCTCCGACTTGCCCAATAAAGTAAAAATCAGAAAAATACTTATATTCGCCACGATCAGCCCAATCGTACAGACTGTTTTCTGCTCTTTCTTCTCTTCCAAAACCAATCCTTCTTTCCATCCCTGCTCTAAGGCACTATCATGAAATAATATCCGCACATTACTTCGCGGCAGTGCCGGAACCCGACAGGCTTCTTAATAATAGCTGTTCCTTCCTAACCCGGATAAACCGGAACTAAAATTTTTCCATTTTGCGCAAGATTTCGTTATTAAGCGCCTAACCCGGACAAGCTTTGCCAAAATGCGCAAGATTTCGTTGTTAAGCGCCTAATAATAGTTGTTTCTTCCTATTATTATAATCAGGTTTCGTCTTCCTGTCCATCGGTTTCTAGAATCAGATCATCCCAACTCCCCCAGCGTTTCCTGCGGATTCCATTTGCTGCTTTTCTCCATGATTTCCACCAGCCGCCTGTGCGTTCTTCATGAATCCTATCTGCCGTATACCTCTGATCGTTCTTCTCCTCGCTCTTATATGCCCTCTCTGCCCCATAATCATCCTCATCCGCTACACTAAATATATTTCCATGGCTTTCGTAATCTTCTTCCTGCTCTTCCCAGTTCCCATGATTCCCATATTTATAGTCAATTCTTTCCTTCGTTCTATAATTGACCCCCGCACTTTCCTGGTCGCTGTAACTGTAACTGCTGTTTTCCGGGATTTCATAATCGTATCCGGCATTTTCCGCTCTTCCATAATCGCATCCGGCACTTTCACTTTCCGCTCTTCCGTAATCGTATCCTGTATTTTCCTTTCTTTCATGTCCTCCTTTTATTCTTTCTGCTTTTCCGTGTTGAGGTTCCACCTCTCCCTGCCCGTATAGTTCCCCAACTCGTCCCTGATTTTTGCCTGCGTATCCCGCACGATCCGCCTGCTTATAACTGCCTTTCTCACCCGCAGCTTTTCTTCGGATATCTCCTTTCCTTTCATTTCTGCTTCTCACGGGTTTCTGCTTTCCTCTGATCATCTTGTTTCGTTCCGATTCTCTTCCCTTATATTCCTTCATGATCAGTTCAAGATCGTAATGCTCCTGAAGTGTTGCTTTATGTAATTCATAGGCTAGAAAAATCCCTTCCGTATCCTCATAGTCCAGCATTTTTACAAAATATTCCGTCAATTCGTGGAACAGTTGACACAAATCCTCTTCCATTCCTGGAAAATAGCAGAAAAACCAGCGGCCCTCCTTATTAAAAATATATTCGGGTTTCAGAACCAGACAATTTGGATCCAGCATATACCTCTGCAATATCTCCGTCACTTCCAGAATTCGGTTGATCATGGCCTCAATCTCCTGTTTTTTGATACATGCATTCTCATACATTGTCTTCATGGAAGTAAGGCCGCTGACCTCATAAGTATATCTGGCTTTTCCATCGACTTCGCAGCCTTCTACTTCCAGAATCCCATCCAGTCGGTTCTGACGCAGCATCGGCATCTGATAATCCTCTTCATAATGTTCTTCCTTATATATATGTAAGCACACCCTGTTCAATTTGGTTTCAAATTCTGCCCGCTGCATCCCACAACTCCTCCTTTTTTTGCACGTTTCTCTGCCATTTGCTCTCCATGACACTGCACGTACCTGTCTGACTGATTCTTTTCTGACGATTCTTTTCTGGTGATTCTTTGTCTGTTGATTCTTTGTCTGAACGATTTGTTTCGGCAGTCTCAGTTCTGACCGTTGCCTGTCCGACCAATTTACTTTTGACCGTTGCCTGTCTGGCCGATTTACTTTTGACCGTTGCCTGTCTGGCCGATTTACTTTTGACCGTTGCCTGTCTGGCCGATTTACTTTTGACCGTTGCCTGTCTGGCCAATTTGCTTCTGACCGCCGCCTGTCTGGCCAATTTGCTTCTGACCGCCGCCTGTCTGGCCGATCATGCTCTGGCCGCTTTTAGCATCCTCCACTTTAACTGAATCCTCTTCCGATTCTCCTTTTTCTTTCTTGATTGATTGCACGGCCTTCTCCAGCATCCACTTTCTCCGTATCGCCGCTTCCGGCTTCTGCATCGCTGCGCGCTGAACGACATGAAGCTGCATTCCTCCACTATCTGCATATGCACTTACCTCCACCCATTTTTTTGACGTATTCACAGATGCCTCTGCCCCCGAAAAAAGTATCAACTTTCCCTGAATTCTTTCCTGATAAAAGGCTGCAAGATCTGTCTGCCCTCCCTCACCCGGTTTTCGCTCCATCTGTGCTCCCACCACAGCGGTCTCACTGGCAGCTCCGATCAAAATATTCTTGTCATGATAGTAAAACGTCGTGTAAATTACCATCAAAAATATAACAAATATAATTGGAATCAGATAAGATAATTCTACCGTAATAACACCGCTAAGTCCCTGATCGTTACAGGATCTTAAACATTTTATATGTTTCCATCCTATATATTTTCGATCTTTGTATTCCTGATCTTTGCATTTCCATTTTTTGTGCATCATCTGAAATACCTTGATAGCAGCAGCAATATGTATGCCGCTCCTAGAAACGGAACGAACGGCAGCGTCGTCTTTCTCTGGAAGTTCTGAGTCTTCATCATCACCATGGAAAATATTGCCGAGAGTCCGAAAGCTCCCATCAGCACGCATAGCAACTTCCAAAGACCCAGGTATAGCCCGAGAACCGCGATTAGGATACTGTCCCCGTACCCAAATGATTCGTCCGTCACTTTACTGAGTCCTAAAAACACGACTCCCACAGCGCCTCCCGCCAGACTCAGCATCAATGGACCGATTCCCCAGAACAACCGGTACACTACAATTCCTGCGGCGGCTCCTGCCCCGATTGCCAGCATCCCCGTAGGAAGCCTCCGCTTCTGAATGTCCAATACGGATAAATAA
>VSNK01000253.1 GCA_009774255.1 Faecalicatena sp. | reverse complement strand
ATATATGATATTGGAAAATGCAAGCAAAAATGTAAAATTCTTTATAAAAATCACAAAAAATGTTCGATCTGTCGGCGAGGAATTATATTTTAAAAAAATGTGTATAAAAAAATAAAATAGAGAGACAATAGGAGTGTACTAAATAATTTCAGGAGGAAATACACTCATGGCAAAGAATACTAACAACACAAATTCAAACAGTAACAACTCATTTTCATCTTATGCGGATGAAACCAACAAGAACTCTACAAACAAGAATGCGCAGGACAAGAACAGCTCTAACGCACAGAACAAGAACAGCAATCAGAGCAACAGCCAGAACAAAAATGCATACGATGAGACAAACAATTACTAATAAGTAAAAATCAATGGCGTAGTAAATTCAACTTTACTACGCCATTGATTTATAGTAAGATAGAAATACCCGGAAGGATTTTTGAGCATACACTAGTGTTTGATGCGAAGGAGGTATTCATGGAAAGGGTAGAACTGATTGCTCCCTGCCATTTTGGACTGGAATCAGTATTAAAAAGGGAAATTCTGGATTTGGGATATGAAATCATAAAAGTAGAGGACGGACGGGTGACGTTTCGCGGAGACATGAAAGCGATCTGTAGGGCCAACATCTTTCTTCGAACGGCAGAACGGGTCTTGCTGAAGGCAGGAGAATTTAAAGCCGTTACATTTGACGAGCTTTTTGAAAAGACAAGGCAGATTCCATGGGAGAAGTATATTCCGGAAGACGGCAGATTCTGGGTAACGAAAGCCGCATCGGTAAAAAGCGCTTTATTCAGCCCTTCGGATATACAGTCTATCATGAAGAAAGCCATGGTAGAAAGGCTGAAATCCTGCTATCATAAGGAATGGTTCTCCGAGGCAGGAGCTTCTTATCCGGTGCGTGTTTTCTTTATGAAGGATATAGCGACTATCGGAATCGATACTTCCGGTGTATCATTACATAAGCGAGGCTATCGGCAGCTTTCAAGCAAGGCTCCGATCACGGAAACACTGGCGGCAGCGTTGATTCTGCTGACGCCGTGGAAAGGGGACAGGATCCTTGTGGATCCGTTCTGCGGAAGCGGTACATTTCCCATTGAGGCGGCAATGATCGCGGCAAATATTGCGCCGGGGCTGAACCGCTCATTTACGGCGGAAGAATGGTCCGGACTGATTCCGGGGAAGCTGTGGCGCCAGGCGGCAGATGAGGCGAGAGAGCAGGAAGATATGGGGATCGAGACAGATATTCAGGGATATGACGCGGATGGGGACGTGATTCGATCTGCCAGACAAAATGCCTGTGAAGCAGGAGTTGAGCATTTGATACACCTGCAGCAGAGGCCGGTGAGTGAACTGCGTCACCCGAAAAAGTATGGATTTATTATTACAAACCCACCTTATGGAGAAAGGCTGGAAGATCGTGAGTCCCTGCCGCAGCTCTATCGGGAATTTGGGGAGAGCTTTCGGCGTCTGTCAGACTGGTCGGCATATGTCATTACCGGATATGAGGATGCGGAACGGTATTTTGGCAGGAAAGCAGATAAGAATCGAAAGATTTATAATGGAATGATCAAGACCTATTATTATCAGTTTATGGGACCCAAGCCTCCCAGGCGTGAAAAACAGGTTATGAGCCGCGATAAAAGCAGATAAGATAGCAGGTTTTGGGTCGCAAAAAGAAGGATTATGTGTTATACTAAAACGGTATGCAGATTTTACAGATGTATAAATGCGATATTGATATAATAAAGAATGAAAACGGAAGAGGAACTAAGAAGGTAGTGTTATGGAGAGAAGAATTGTATTTGCGACAGGGAATGAAAACAAGATGGAAGAGATCCGCATGATTTTATCAGATCTGGGTATGCCGGTCTATTCGATGAAAGAGCTCGGCATAGAGGCGGATATCGTGGAGGATGGTATTTCGTTCGAGGAGAATGCAGAGATCAAGGCAAGGGCAATTTCGAGACTTCTGCCTGATGACATCGTTCTTGCGGACGATTCGGGCCTGGAAATTGACTATCTGGATAAAGCACCGGGAATCTATTCCGCAAGATTCGCGGGAGAAGATACTTCTTATGATGTCAAGAACTGTATTTTGCTGGACAAGTTGGAGGGTGTGCCTGAGGAAGAGCGTACCGCCAGGTTCGTCTGCGCGGTCGCGGCCGCATTTCCGGACGGAACGGTGGAGACTGTCTGCGGTACGATAGAGGGAATGATCGCCGAGGAGATGCTTGGAGAAAATGGTTTTGGATATGATCCTATTTTTTATGTGCCGGAATATGGCTGTACGACGGCGCAGATGGCTCCGGATAAGAAGAATCGGCTGAGTCATCGCGGGAACGCACTTCGTGCAATGCGCAAAATTATTGAAGCGAGGTTCGGGAAGGAAGAGGAATGAGGATTTTAATAGTCAGTGATACACACGGATATCACAAAAATCTGGATCGCGCTTTGGAAAAAGCAGGAACGGTAGATATGTTTATTCATCTTGGTGATGTGGAAGGCGGAGAAGAGTATATCAATGCGGTAGTTCCATGTGAAAAGCATATTGTCAGAGGAAATAACGACTTTTTTTCGGATCTTCCGAGGGAAAAGGAGTTTTATATCGGCGCCAAAAAGGCATTTATCACCCATGGGCATAGTTATTGTGTCTCTCTTGATCCAAAGGAGATCAAGGAGGAAGGCCGGGCAAGGAATGTTGATATTGTGATGTTCGGCCATACGCACCGCCCGTATCTGGACCAGGATCGGGATATTACGGTGCTGAACCCTGGAAGCTTATCTTTTCCGCGCCAGGAGGGGCGGAAAGGGAGCTATATGATTATGGAAATAAAAGAGAAAGGGGATACGGAATTTCATCAATATTATCTGAACTAAAAGTACGGAAACGAAAGAATACAGGTACTTAATTTTCATTTTTACCGCAGCAATATCCTACGGCAAGACCGATCAGGAAGGATATTCCTGTGAGAATTAGAATAACGGCAGTCTGGGTCATTTTTTGTATCCTCCATGAAACATATATATTCATTATATGGGAGGAGGATGAAAAGATTGCCCTTTTTTAATGAAAAAATCCCTGATAAATCAATCAGGGATTTAAGGAGTTGTAGAAAAATAACTGCGGATAACAGGACTTGAACCTGCACGTCATGGACACTAGATCCTAAGTCTAGCGCGTCTGCCAATTCCGCCATATCCGCATGAATCAAAAATATCCGGGAATCAATTCCAGGATACTTTTCTAAATGAGCGTGCGGGGATTCGAACCCCGGACAACTTGATTAAAAGTCAAGTGCTCTGCCACCTGAGCTACACGCCCGTAAGCTTATGAAATTCCTATCTACATGTTCCAGGTAAACTGGGCTAGCTGGATTCGAACCAGCGAATGCAGGAGTCAAAGTCCTGTGCCTTACCGCTTGGCGATAGCCCATCAAAGACTTAGATACACACCATGTCTTCCTGATGCTTTCTTCTTCCTGCGAGAAGAGGGTGGGTAGTGGGACTCGAACCCACGACATTCGGAACCACAATCCGACGCGCTAACCAACTGCACCATACCCACCATAACGAGCCTGGGGGGATTCGAACCCTCGACCTACGGCTTAGAAGGCCGTTGCTCTATCCAGCTGAGCTACAGACTCATAAATGAAACAGCACTTATGAATTACTGTATACAGTTCTTACTCCACATATTTCGTAAGAGAGCGGGTGATGGGAATCGAACCCACGTATCCAGCTTGGAAGGCTGGTGTTCTACCATTGAACTACACCCGCATGTCAGTCGGGGTGACAGGATTCGAACCTGCGACCTCCTGGTCCCAAACCAGGCGCTCTAGCCAAGCTGAGCCACACCCCGCAACATCAAAACCATACGCCCGATCCGTGACGCAAGACCTATTATATAGCATATGAAAGATAATGTCAACAAAAATTTTATCGAAAAATAAAGTTTTCACGGAAAGCCTTGACATCCCCATTTTACCATGATATTTTTGAAAGCGGCAGTGTGATACACTATACACTATTTTTAGAAAGCGAGAAAGACAAATGAGAAGGGCTGACCGTGAAGTAAAAGACGTAAATGAAATGATCGAAATCATGAAAAGGTGCGATGTATGCAGACTTGCACTGAATGATGAGGGCTACCCATATATACTGCCTTTAAATTTTGGACTGAAAGCACAGGGGGGAAAGGTAACGCTGTACTTCCATGGAGCGGATGCAGGAAAAAAGTATGAGCTGATCGCAAAGGATAACCGTGCTTCCTTTGAGATGGATTGTGCTCACAGGCTTGTATCATCAGGAAAAAAGGGCCATTGTACGATGGAGTATGAAAGTGTGATCGGAAAGGGAAAAGTGGAAATCGTACCGGATGAAGAGAAGATGGAAGCATTGACCGTTATGACAGATCATTATCATGAAAAGCATTTTGAGTTCAATACAAAAGCAGTACCAAGAACCACCGCAATGAAGCTTGTGGTAGAAGAAATGACCGGAAAACGCAGAATGAAAGGAGCAGAGTAAGAAGATGAAATATATAACCTTCGCAATTCCCTGCTATAATTCGGAAGCCTATATGGAGAAAGCAATCAATTCCATCCTGCCCGCAGGCGAGGATGTGGAGATTTTGATTGTCAATGACGGTTCTGAGGACCGCACAAAAAAGATAGGGAAGCAGTATGCGGAAAGATTTCCGTCAATTGTGAAAGTGATCAACAAGGAAAACGGCGGTCATGGGGATGCGGTTAACGCCGGGCTTTCCCAGGCCACGGGAAAGTATTTCAAGGTAGTGGACAGCGATGACTGGGTGGATGAAGATTCCCTGATGAAGATATTGGATGTGATAAAAGAATTTGTCAGGGAGCAGTCAGAGGTTGATATGATTGTATCCAACTATGTCTATGAAAAGGCCGGGATGGAACACAAGAAGGTGATTCATTACAGGAATGTCCTGCCCCAGGATCAGATTTTCCGCTGGGATGATATCGGCAGCTTCCACCTGGATCAGTATATCCTGATGCACTCCGTAATATACCGAACAGAGATGTTGAAGCTCTGCCAGTTAAAGCTTCCAAAGCATACGTTTTATGTGGATAATATTTATGTGTATTATCCGCTTCCGCATGTGCGCAGGCTTTATTATATAGATGTAGATTTTTACCGCTATTTTATCGGCCGTGAGGATCAGTCGGTGAATGAAAAGATTATGATCAGCCGCGTGGACCAGCAGATTTATGTGACAAAGAGTATGATAGCCATGTATGATCTGCGTCTGATCGGAAGCAAGAAGCTTCGGAAATATATGATAAACTATCTCGCGATCATGATGACAGTTTCTTCTATATTATGTATACGTTCCAAAAACGCGGAAAATTTACAGAAGAAAAAAGAATTATGGGTTTATCTGAGACAGATGGATTACAAAATATTCCTGAAAATCCGTTACGGCATTCTGGGGCAGACGATGAACCTGCCGGGCCGTTCCGGAAGAAGGGTTTCATCTATGGCCTATAGTGTGGCAAGAAGGCTGATCGGATTTAATTAAGTTTTGTTATTGTTTTGCAGGAGAAGTATATTTTTCCAGTTATGGGACAAACTACTTACAGAGTAATCAAAAAAAGAAAAGGAGTTTGTGTTATGGCTGTAAATTTTGCGGAAAGTAAGACAAAAGACAATCTGATGCGGGCATTTGCCGGGGAGAGCCAGGCGAGGAACCGTTATACGATCGGAGCCGAAAAAGCGAGACAGATGAAAATGTATTCTGTGGCAGATATTTTTGAATATACGGCAGATCAGGAACGTGCCCATGCGGAGCGGTATTATGAACTGCTGAAAAGCTTGTCCGGAAATACGATTTTTATTGACGGAGGATATCCCGTGGATCAGCAGGAAGATCTGGCAGACTTGCTCCGTGCCGCAGAACATAATGAGAAGGAAGAAGCGGAGGATGTATATCAGGAGTTCTCCAAGGTTGCCAAAGAAGAGGGATTCCTGGAAGCCGCATCGGCATTTTCACTGATTGCCGAAGTGGAACGCACACATCAGCTCCGCTTTGCGGAAGTTGCGGAAATGCTGGAAAAGAAAGAATTTTTTGCCTGTGAAAATGGCGGAAAATGGATCTGCACGAACTGCGGTTACATTTTCGAGGGGAAGCAGGCACCTTCATCTTGTCCGTCCTGCCATCATGAGCAGGGATATTTCCTGCCGGACACGCTGGCGCCTTATAAGGGAAAGAATTAACGGAAAGTGCCGCAGGATACCGCAGGCTGTTCAGTCAGAGGACGCATAGCCTGCGGTAGTTCTTTCGGGGCTAAAAGGATTTCTTTATGAAGCTGTTAATCAGAACGGTATACTGTCCCTCACACACAGCGCCCCATATCCTACCTGATTATTTGGATATACATCGAATCCAGGAAGCTCCCTCGCTCCGCGCCTGAGATACGCCTTCACCTTCTCACCATACAAATAGTCATCATTTCCTTTCACAATCCCCCACTCCATCAGAAGTGCTGTGCTTCCGGTCACAAACGGTGTTGCAAATGAGGTTCCTGTTACGGTTGTATATCCGCCTCCGGTCGCAGGTGCCATAATATTTACTCCGGGGGCCGCAAGATCCGGTTTTGAGGACAGCGCATGTTCAAATCCGCTGATGGGGCCTCTGCCTGAAAAATCCGCATAAGTAAACGTCAAGGGGTCGTACGCACCCACAGTCACCACCCTGGATGCCGTAGAAGGGATTGTCAATGTGGTCCTGTTCACAGGAAATAAAAATGCGGTTCCCACATTCAGCACACTTTGACCGGGCAGCCACATCTGGTATTCTCCTGATACAATCCTCCGCGGTGTCAGAACGATCCGCCATACGCCATTGTCAATATAGGACTGCCGGGGAAGAAAATCCAGATAAATTTCCTGACGCACACTATAAGGGCTGGGCTCTCCATAATAAAGTAATATTTCCGTATTTCCCAGCAAAAAACGCTGCGTTCCGAGAATCTCCTGAATTGGTCCGACCCGCACACCGGACGGACTGATCAGAGAAATATCCACCTCATCCACATACGATTTCCAGATCTGTACGTTGACCGTTGGCTCATTGTTTTGTACACCGAGCAGGATTTCTTCCTCTGCCGCCTCGGAAAGTGTTCCGGCCGTATGTCCCGCGCTGTTTCCTTCATTTCCGCTGCCCACACAGATTACGCTTTTCCAGTAATTGGAAATATCATCCAGGAAACGTTCGATTAATGACGTTCCATCGTGTTGGCCGTAGGAGTTTCCGAAGCTGATATTAACCGCCACCGGCATCCGGTACTCCTGCGCCTTTTTGATGATATAGTCTACGCCCTGCATCAATTCTGTTGTCCTTGGAAAGCCTTCCGCACGGGGGCTTCCCATTTTTACGATCAGCAATTCACTTTCAGGCGCGACACCCGTATTTTCCCCAATGATTTCAGTCTCTGTCCTTCTGTGTCCGCTTCCTGCTGCGATTCCTGCCACGGCAGTTCCGTGTCCGGAGGCGTCACGGCTCGGTACAATCTGATATCTGTCCTGTATATTCGATGTCTGTAATGCCTCATTGATCTGTTCCTGTGTATACTCTGTTCCAATCGCGTATCCTTCCGGCGGATTTCCGGAAACTGACTGATCCCATAGAGCGCGGATCCTGGTTGTTCCGTCGGAATTACGAAAATCTTCCAGGGTATAATCGATTCCGCTGTCAACGATTCCAATCAGCGTGCCTTTTCCGCGCAGGAAATAGGGCGCCTGCTGCACCGAATCAATACAGGAGACCCGTTTCCCGGTTGTTACCTGGAAGAACAGCCTCTTTGGTTTTTCTATAAAATCTATCTCGGGCAGTTCTGCAAGCTGCGGAATCAAAGATTCCTTTATCACGATGATGGCATATTCATTTGCCATCTCTGTTACGGATGACGCGATGGAACGAACGGTCTCCAGAGAACCGGAATATTTTACAATCAAATCCCATTCACGCTCAATTGGGTTGAATCCAACATCCAGTTCCAGAGACTTCATACGTTCCCTTTCAGTTGCGTCCAATGCAAGGTTTAACAGATTATCTGCTTTTTGGCTGTTCATAAACCCCCTCGGCTGTGATATAATTGAAACCATCCGCCCTGATCGGATGGTTCTGTTCTATTTACAATATGATTCATTCCGCAAAGTGGTTACAGTTCACGGCCTAACCGTGCACTTGCTGCACGGTTAGCCGCCAGAAAAGTGATGGAGCGATGACATCTGCCCCATCGCCG
>VSNK01000252.1 GCA_009774255.1 Faecalicatena sp. | reverse complement strand
TGTCTCTTAGAGTCCAAGTTGTGGGGGTCTCCGCCGAGCCTGGATCAGTTGGTTGTCGGGGATGTGGAAAGAACCCGGCTGAACAATCTGAAGGTGCTGTTTTTTGTAGGGGCAAATGATACCTTTCTTCCGGGAAATCTGGGACAGGGGGGCTTGCTGTCAGAGCGGGACCGGGAGAAGTTTTCCAAGCAGAAGCTGACCCTCTCGCCGGGGGCAAAGGAGAAGACTTATATTCAGAAATTTTATCTCTACATGAACCTGACGAAACCATCGGAAAAGCTGTATCTGTCCTTCAGCAAAGTGTGCTCTGACGGCAAGGCCCTGCGCACGGCCTAACTGATTCAGGATAACCGCCGATTGTTTCCGGGGCTGCAGGTGCAGGATGAGGAAACGCGCACGCTGTCAGAGCAGGAACTGACCCGGGATACGGGAGCGGCCTGTCTGGCAAAGGGCCTGCGCAGCCGGAGACAGGGGCTTGATGAGGAATGGAAGGAACTGTACACCTGGTATCGGAGGCAGGAGCCAGACAGCATGGGCAGGCTATTGGATGCGGCATTTTACAGGAAGGAGCCGGATCAGCTTACAAAAGCGGCGGCAAAGAGCCTGTTCGGAGACTCCTCCCGGGTGAGCGTAACACGGCTGGAGCAGTTCGCCTCCTGTGCCTATGCTCATTTTCTGACCTATGGCCTGCGCCTTTCGGAGCGGGAGCAGTATGAGTTCGAGTCTCTCGATCTGGGAAATATTGCCCATCAGTCGATGGAGAGGTTCGCCAGGAAGGCCGATGAGCAGCGGATGGACTGGACGGAGCTGACAGAGGGGCAGCGGGGGAAGCTGATCGAGGAAAGTGTGGAAGAGAGCATTGCGGATTACGGCAATACGGTATTGTACAGTACGGCGCGCAATGAATATATGATCACCCGGATCAAGAACCTGATCCGGCGTTCCGTTTGGGCGCTGACGAAGCAGATGGCACAGGGGGATTTCCGGCTCAAAGGCTATGAATTGAAGTTCGGCAGCGGGAAGATCGACCGGATCGACATCTGTGAGGATGAGGAACATATTTATGTCAAAGTGACAGACTATAAGACCGGTATGAAAAGTTTTGATATCACGGCATTTTATCATGGGCTGCAGATGCAGCTGCCGGTGTACCTGAATGCGGCGCTGGAGCTTGAAAAAGAGGCGCTGTTCCGGGATAATCCGGAGGAAACCGGAAAGGAAGTGGTTCCGGCGGCAGTTTTTTATTATCGGATGCAGGACCCATTTGTGGAAAAAGAGGATGACGATCAGGTGCTGGAAGGGAAAATTCTCAAAGAACTCCGTTTGGACGGTTTGATCAATGCGGATGAAAATGTGATCGGGCACCTGGAACATGACCTGAATGGAAATTCTAACCTGATCCCGGTAGGGAAAAACAAGGACGGGAGTCTGAGTAAAAGCTCCCGTGTGCTTCCGTCCGAGGATTTTGCCCTGTTTCTCTCTTATGCGAAGAAGAAAGAGCAGGAGCTGAAAAGCCAGATGGGGGAAGGGCATGCCAAAGCCGCGCCCTATGAATTGGACGGAAGTACGGGCTGTGATTATTGTGCCTATCATGGAATCTGTGGCTTTGATCCGCGTCTGGAAGGGTATGGATATCGGAGCCTGGAGAACTATACGAAAGAAGAAGTGATGGAACACATCCGGGAAGAGATGGATGAACGATACCGCAATCGGCGCCTTATGCAGGAGGCCGTCGAGGAAATGCAGGCCGCGGCCGGAAAGAGAGGGGATTTGTAGATGGGCGTAGAGTGGACCAAAGAGCAGCAGAAGGTGATTGAGCTTCGGAACCGGAATATTCTGGTGTCTGCGGCGGCAGGCTCCGGCAAGACCGCGGTACTGGTAGAGCGTATCATACGGATCCTGACGGATTGTGAAAACCCGGTGGATGTAGACCGGCTCCTGATCGTGACATTTACGGAGGCGGCGGCAGCGGAGATGAAGGAACGAATCCGGGATGCCATTGAGAAGGAATTGGAAAAAAGGCCGGAGGACGTGCATCTGCAGCGGCAGGCGACATTGATTCACAGCGCGCAGATCACGACGATCCACAGCTTCTGCCTGTCGGTCATCCGGGAGCATTTCCACGTGATCGGCATCGACCCGGGATTTCGGATCGCGGAGGAAGGGGAGCTGAAGCTCCTGAAGCAGGACGTCCTGGAGGAAATGCTGGAGGACTGCTACCAAGAGGGAGACGAGGCGTTTCTGGAGTTCGTGGAGAAGCTGGGGAGCGGGCACAATGATAAGCGTCTGGAGGGATTGATTCTTCAGCTTTATGAGTATTCCAGAAGTTATCCCCGGCCTGAAAAGTGGCTTAGGGAATGCTCACTGGCGTATCAGCCGCAGGATGACGGCGGGGAACCTTTGTATTTTATGGAAGCGGAGGAGGAGGTGAAGCGCTGTCTGGGGGATGTGCGGGAACTTCTCAGAGAGGGGCTTGCCATCTGTGAGGAGCCGGACGGTCCTTATATGTATGCCGAAATGCTGGAAGCGGATCAGGAGATGCTCGGACAGATTCTGAGGGCGGATACATTTGCGGAAATGCATGAAAGAATCTCCGGTTTGAAATGGAAGCGCCTGTCCGCAAAGAAAGATCCTTATGTATCCGCGGAAAAACGGGAGCGGATCAAAGCCCTCCGGGATCAGGTGAAAAAGCTGCTTAAGGATCTGGCCGGATTGTATTTTTATGAAAAACCGGAGGAAATTCTTGCCGACATGGAATCGTCCTATGGAGCTATGAAGGTCTTTACGGAATTGACGGTTCGGTTCGGGAATGCATTTGCGGAGCAGAAACAGAGCAAAACTATGATTGATTTCAGCGATATGGAGCAGTTCGCCCTTCGGATCCTGACGGAGGAAAAGGATGGGGAATTGGTTCCGTCCATGGCGGCGCGGGAATATCAGGAGCAGTTTGTGGAAGTGATGATCGACGAGTATCAGGACAGCAATTTGATCCAGGAGGCAATCCTGACCAGTGTATCTACGGTCAGCCGTGGGAAAAATAATATCTTTATGGTGGGGGATGTGAAGCAGAGCATCTACCGCTTCCGCCTTTCCAGGCCGGAGCTGTTCATGGAAAAATATGATACTTACGATACCGGGGAGAGCGACCGGCAGAGGATTGACCTGCATCGGAATTTCCGGAGCAGGACAGAGGTGCTGGACAGTGTCAACGATGTATTCCGGCGGATCATGCGCAGGGAACTGGGAGGGATCGTGTATGACGATCAGGCAGCCCTTTATCCGGGGGCAAAGTTCGAGCCTCTTCTTAGGGAGGACGGGACTTCGGTCAATGAGACAGAGCTATTGCTTTTGGATACTTCGGATGCGGAACAAACGGAAGGAGAAGATGAGGAGGAGTACGCGCAAATGTCTGGCAGAGAGCTGGAGGCGCGGATGATAGCAAAGCGGATCCACAGGCTGGTTCGGGAAGGGCAGGTCGTAGATAAAAAGACCGGGCAGTACCGCCGGGCGAGGTATCAGGATATGGTAATCCTGACCCGCAGTGTGAAAGGATGGGCAGATGTATTTTCCGCAGTCCTGATGGAGGAAGGGATTCCCGCCTATGCGGGCAGCAGGGAGGGATATTTTGAAGCTTATGAGGTCAGTGTGCTGCTGGACTATCTGCGGCTTCTGGATAATCAGAGGCAGGACGTTCCTCTCGCCGCCGTGCTGGCCTCCCCCTTTGCAGGGCTGGACGCAGGGCAGATGGCGGAGATTCGGACCGCTTCTTTGGAAGGAACCTTTTATGAGGCGGTGGAATATTATGTGAACGCGGAGAATAACCAATCCCGGGAGCTGTGGAACAGGCTGGATAGATTTTACAGGCAGTTGGAGCATTTTCGGAACCTGGTGCCTTATACGGCGATCCATGAACTGCTTTGGAAGATCATGGAGGAAACCGGATACGGTCTTTACATTTCCGCGATGCCGGGAGGGGAGCAGCGGGCGGCAAATCTGGAGATGCTTGTGGAGAAGGCGGCCGCATTTGAAGGAACGAGCTATAAAGGACTGTTCAACTTTGTGCGGTATATTGAGCAGCTTCAAAAATATAATGTAGATTACGGCGAGGCCAATATCGCGGATGAACAGTCGGATACGGTGCGGATCATGAGCATACACAAGAGCAAGGGGCTGGAGTTCCCGATCGTGTTCGTGGCGGGCATGGGAAAGCAGTTCAACACGCAGGACACGAAAGGCGCCGTGATCATTCACCCGGAGTGGGGAGTGGGGATCGACGCGGTGGATCTGAAGCGGAGAACAAAGATTCCTACCTTTTTGAAAAAAATCATCCGGCGGAGGGTCATGCTGGAGAATCTTGGCGAGGAACTCCGCGTCCTTTATGTAGCCATGACACGGGCAAAGGAAAAACTGATTCTGACCGGGCAGCTTGCGGATGCGGAGAAGGTCTTAGAGGAAGCCGCGCAGGAGGGCGCTCAGGAAGGGGCGCTGCCTTTCTTCCGGCTGGCCGCTGCCAGGAGCTGTCTGGACTGGATCCTTCCGGCAGTCAGCGGAAGGGAGGCTCCTGTCTGTATCAGTGTCCATAGCAGCCGGGAAGCGGCATTTTTGGACGTGGCGGATCGAAGGGGAGAAATGCTTGCGAGGGATGTGTTGGAACATTGGGATACGGAGCAAGTGTATGACCCGAAGCTGAAGGTACATTTGGAGAGGCAGGCAGGATTTGAATATCCCTATGAAAATGACCGGAACCTGAAAATGAAGTTTACGGTCTCAGAGCTAAAAAAGCGGGTGTATCTTTCGGAGGAAAGCGGGGAAGCTGTCTATGAGGAGCCGGATGTGATTCCGCTGATCCCGCAGTTTTTGCAGGAGCAGGAGGAGCTTGCCGGAGCCTCCCGGGGAAGCGCCTATCATAAATTGCTGGAGCTTCTGGATTTTACAATAGAGTACGGAGAAAAGGAAATGGAGCAGGCCATCGGCAGGCTGCGGGAAGAAAAAAAGCTGTCACAGGAGATGGCGGCGTGTATCAGAAAAAAGGATATTCTGGACTTTCTGCACTGCCGCTGTGGACAGAGGATGCACCGGGCCGCGCTGCAGTGCGGGCTCTATAAAGAGCAGCCTTTTGTGCTGGGGGTGGACGCGCAAGAGATTTATCCCGGGGAGGCAGGCGGGGAAGTGATCCTGATTCAGGGGATCATCGATGTCTATTTTGAGGAAGACGGGGAACTGGTGGTACTGGATTATAAGACAGACCAGGTGAAAAAAGCGGCGGACCTGAGAGAAAAATATCATGCTCAGCTGGAATATTATGCGGAGGCGCTGGAGCTGCTTGTTGGGAAGCATGTAAAAGAAAAAATCATATACTCCTTTACCTTGAAGGAGGAAATCCAGGTATAGAGCGGAATATTTAACAGTTCGCTGGCTGGTCAGTGAACTGTTACGAATCTTCCGTTGTTCTTTTGTTTATCTTAATAAAATATTTATTGACAGATAATGTTATATGAAATATAATATAAAAAAAGGAACAATATTAAATGGATTGCAATATTGGTTACTTCCATATTAAAAAAGAGGTGGTTACATGGTATTTAACACTGGTGCGGCGTTGCTGGACGCGATCGTTCTTGCGGTCGTAACCCGGGAAGCGGAAGGAACCTATGGGTATAAGATCACGCAGGATGTCCGGAGGGTGATCGAAGTGTCAGAATCCACGCTGTATCCTGTATTGAGGCGTCTGCAGAAGGATGAATGCCTGGAAGTGTATGACAGGCAGTTCGACGGCAGGAACAGGCGCTACTATAAGGTAACGGAAAAGGGTGTGGTACAGCTGAATTTGTATAAGACAGAATGGAAAAGCTATTCAAAGAAGATCACCGATATATTTGAAGGAGGGGCGGCTGTATGAGCTACGAGCAATTTATGAGGGAACTGGAAGTACTCCTTGCAGGGGTCCCGGACGAAGAGAAGGAGGAAGCGCTGCAGTATTATGCGGATTATTTTGCGGATGCAGGCAAGGAGAACGAAGAACAGGTTCTTCGGGAGCTGGAGAGTCCGCAGAAGACCGCGGCGCTGATCAAGGCTGGCCTGAAGGGCGGCGGTATGGACGGCGGTGAATTCACGGAATGGGGATATACGGACGAACGGTTTGAGAAGAGGGACGACCTGATGCGGCAGGAGCCGAAGAAGGAGAAGAAATCCGGGAACCGATATTCCTACCAGGGGCAGGAAAAGACCTCTTATGGCTCCTATGGGACCGGAAGTCAGACGTATGAAAAGGCATACAATACTTCTTATCAGCAGAAGCGCGGGCCGTGGACGAATAAATGGCTGAAGATCGTGCTGGTTGTTCTGATCATTCTGTGTGCGTTCCCGGTGGTATTTCCGACCGTGATCGCGGCAGCGGCAATTGTGGTTGTGCTGGTCTTTGTCGGTCTGGCAATCTTTTTCGGCCTGGCAGTGGGAGCCGCGGCGGTTGTGCTCGCCGGAGTTGTGGTGTTCTGCGCGGGACTGTCGAAGCTGATCGCACTCCCGTCCGTGGCGCTTCTGACAGCGGGGATCGGGCTTTTGATCTTTGTCATCGGCCTGGTCGCGACGGTTGCGGCCGTACGCCTGTGCATGATGGTTTATCCGGCGCTGTTCCGGTTCCTGGTGGGAATCTGCAGCAGGCCGTTTCATAGAAAGGCAGGGGTATAGAGATGAAAAAGGGATGGAAAATCTTTTGGGTGATGTGCATTTCTCTGGGCGTACTTGGAATCGCCCTGTGTATTTCCGGAATCATTCTGGGAGCTACGGCGGAAAAGATACGGGAAGTGTTCGGTATCCAGGCGCGTTTTACGGTTTCTTCTGAATCTGGCGAGAGTTATGAAGGAGGTTCGGAGCGCGCGGCCTCTTCTGAATCTGGGGAGGGTTATGAAAGTCGTTCGGACAGCGCGGCCTCCTATGGTAGCAGTGAAACGCAAGCTGATGAGGGGGAACAGTTTTTTTCGGATATTGAGGAGCTGAAGGTGGATGTGACTTGCCTGGAGGTGGATATTTTCGAAGGGGACGGCGGGCAGATCCGGGTGTATTCCGGTGATTTGGAGCAGGAAATTCTGGATGACCTGACGATCTCAAAGAAGGATAAAGAATTAGAAATTGAGATGAAAGGCAAAAAGAAGTGGGAGAATCTGGGAAACAGATCCAGAGGAGTGCTGTCGATTCAAATCCCGGCCGGGCAGCAGTTCAAAGAGGTTTCCGTGAAAGTAGGAGCGGGGTTACTGACGGCTGATGATCTCCATGCAGAGGAGATGGATATCGATGTCGGTGCAGGCCAGGTATACCTAAATTCCTTTTACGCAAGAGAACTGGATCTGGAATGCGGCGCGGGAGAAGCAGAGCTTTACGGAGAGATCGAGAGGGAAACAAAGATCGAATGCGGCGTCGGAAGAGTCAGCTTTACGGCCGTGGGAAGCCGGGAGGATTATGATTACAAGGTGAGCTGCGGAATCGGCAGTGTGACGGTGGGAGAGGATTCCTACAGCGGACTGGGCGGCGAGCGCAAGATCAGCAACGGCGGGAGTAAAAAAATGGAGATTGAGTGCGGCATCGGTGAGGTGGAGGTGTCTTTTGACGGCTGATGTTGGAGAAGACTCAAAGGAAAAAAGATTAATCATAGAGAAAGGAGAAGAAAATGATGGATGACAAAAAATTATATCGTTCCAGACGGAACAGGATGCTTTGCGGGGTATGCGGAGGTGTAGGGGAATATTTTAACATTGACCCGACACTCATCAGGCTGGGCGTGGCACTGGCAGGAGTGTGCAGCTTCGGAACCTGCGGCCTGGCATATTTTGTGGCGGCGGTCATTATCCCGGAGGAAATGTAAGAAAAATGGATTCTTTGAGAAAGGGCATTCGTTTTTGAATGCCTTTTTACTTTTTGGAAATACTCTTGATGTACGGCGAATATTTAAGGAGGAGTCTGTGATGTCAGGTAAGAAAAACAAAAAGATTGATTTGAAGAATCTGGAGCCGGAGGAAAAATTAAAATATGAAATCGCGGAGGAGCTGGGGCTTCTGGACCGTGTCCTTCAGGACGGGTGGCGTTCGCTTTCATCGAAGGAAACAGGACGGATCGGGGGGATGATCACCCGGAGAAAACGAATGCAGGCTGAGAAAGAGGAAGTATAGCGTATTACAATACAAGTTACAGTTCACTCCGCGCCATTCGCAAAACGCATCTTCGCTGCTTTTTCGCCGCTTTGCGGCTATTTTTGCTCATAAACCGGCGCTCCCTTCGTCAGCCGCTGTCATGATAAGTACTTGTGCAAGCACAAACTTATCATGACAGCGGCTGACGA